>CAZUEG010000001.1:0-17840 GCA_964619495.1 uncultured Candidatus Saccharibacteria bacterium
AACCGCGTAATAAGCAATTCTTTCAAGACTTTTCTGCTTCATTTGAACAAGCGGTGATAATCGCTTTATCAATAAAATTTAAAAAGGCGATTGAACGCTACCAGCCCAAACAAATCGTTTTAGGCGGGGGAGTGATCAATAGTCTTCATTTACGGCAGGCAATGAGAAAGATTGCTAAAAACAACCATGTTCCTTTCTTTGTCCCTTATAGCAAAAAGCTATTCTCCGATAACGCAGCGATGATCGGCGTTTGCGCTTATTATCAGGCAAAAAGGAATAATTTCATGAAAGATGTCCGCGTTCTCGACCGCCAGCCAAACCTCAATTTTCAAAGTTTTTCTTGATAGTCGTTTCTAATAGTATACGACAATAGTATACTATTAGAAACATGGCAAGCACAAAAATTAATCAGCGAAGAAGATTTTGTTAAAAAATTAAGCATTAATTTGAAAGAAATCCTGAAAAGGAAAATTCAAGAGGCAAATTGGTGAACATCGCCGGCTATTTTTCCGATAACGCGGCGATGATTGGCGTTTGTAAGAAAATGATCACCTTGATACAATTTAATTGTCGTATATACTTTAGCTGTACGAAATTTTAACCGATTCATATGGACTATACTCAAAGAAGATATCGTACCGACAAAATTTCAGATGCAAAAGTTGTCGCTGAATTGAAACGAGTGGCAGGATGTTATAATTTCAAAAAATTTACCTATCGGGAATTTAATAAGATATCTAAAACTTGCAAAGGAACAACAGTTTTGAGGATCTTTGGCTCTTGGGATAAGGCACTTGAGACCATCGGACAAAATTTAAAGGAAAGAGAAACTGAACGGATCCAAATTTTAACAGAAGATATTTTTCGCGAAATAGACAGAATTTGAAACAAACTAGGGCATCGTCCTTCGAGATCGGAATGGGAAACTTCGAATCCGCAATATTCTTACTCAGGAATATATAAAAGATTCAACGGCTGGGCTAATGCTTGCCTTCAATTTGTCGAATGGAAAACGGGTAAAAAGGTATTAGATGAAAAACGAGAAGAAACAAAAAATTCAGCCGAAGTAAAAAACCAGAAATCCTTAACAAAACGAGATGTCCCATTAAAATTAAGGCTTAAGGTATTACAACGCGACAATTTTTGTTGTGTATTCTGTGGCAAAAGTCCTGCAACAGATCGTGGAACAGAGTTGCATATAGATCATATTAAGGCGTATTCGAAAGGAGGCGAAACCAAGTTGGGTAATCTGCAGACTTTGTGCCAAAAATGCAATTGGGGTAAGGGCAACGACGAACGAATCAATTAAAATTATCGCATAGCAGTGTGTATGCGGTTCCGCTACGCCACGACAAAACATAATTATGAAGACAATTATTAATATCAAAACCAATAAAGGTGTAAAGAAAAATAGAGCTTGTTCCGACTCGGCTTTTAAGATGACATCGGAGTTAGAAAAAATGCTTGGACCAATAGAGGGCGATATTTCTAAAAATAAAAATCTTTCAACAAGAATAGGTAACGCGAAAGAATTGAGAAAACATTTATCCCTATAAACGGGAATTCGTTTTCAAGGAACTTTATAGATAAAATTCGTACACCGCAAGACAAAAAGGCGTTTTTTTGGTATGATAGCTCATCTAAATAGCGAAATATAGGCTATGGCAAAAAAGATAAATGACGAGATATTTTCGATAATAAAAAAAGAAACCGAACGCCAGCGGGATTATTTGATCATGATTCCTTCGGAAAACTATACTTCGCCGGCAGTACGGTCGGTTCTCGGCAGCGTTTTTACTGATAAATATAGCGAAGGATATCCGGGCAAGCGTTATTATCAGGGAAATCCTCAAGTTGACGCGATGGAAACGCTAACGATTGAGCGCGCTAAAAAACTATTCAAGGTGCCGTTCGCAAATGTTCAGCCGTATTCCGGCAGTCCGGCGAATTTGGCGATTTTAACTGCCGTCTGTAAGCTAAAAGACCCGATTCTTTCCCAGCATCTCTATATGGGTGGCCATTTATCGATGGGGCAGGACGCCTCGTTTACTTCTAAGTGTTTTACCGCGTATCACTATGGCCTGACTAAAGAAGGAGATATTAATTGGCAGGAGTTGAAGGAATTGGCAAAAAAATATCGCCCGAAAATAATTTTCTGCGGCGGGACGGCGTTCACTAAAATCTTTGATTTCAAAAAGTATGGCGAGATTGCCGATTCTGTGGGAGCGTATCTTGTTGCCGACATTTCCCACATTGCCGGACTAATTGCCGGCGGCAGCCATCCGTCGCCAAAAAATTACGCCCATATTATTATGACGACGACCCATAAAACCCTAAGAGGGCCGAGGGGAGCGATGATTATGGTAACTGATAAAGGATTGAAGAAAGATCCGGAGTTGGGAGAAAAGATTAACAAAGCGGTTTTTCCCGGGCTTCAGGGAGGGCCGCACAATAATAATATCGCCGCGTTAGGAGTCGCCTTGACCGAAGCCGGGAAGCCATCATTTAAAAAATATGCCGGGCAGATCGTAAAGAACAGTGAAGCGTTGGCAAAAGAGCTAAAAAGATTCGGATTCGTTCTTGTCGGCGGGGGAAGCGAAAACCATATGCTTTGGATTGATCTTACCAATAGAGGAATTGACGGCTGGACTGCCGCCTGGGGATGCGAGGCGGCGGGAATTGTCGTCAATCGGCAAACGATTCCTTACGAGCCAAAAAGTCCGTTTTACCCGTCGGGGTTGCGGTTAGGAACGCCGGCGTTAACAACCAGAGGGATGAAAGAAAAAGAAATGATTAAAATCGCTTCGTGGCTAGATAGAATTATCGAATATTTAAGGAAGATGAACCTTAATGGTATTGGCAGTCCCGATAAGGCAACCGATCAATCAGCGCGCAAAGCGTTTAAGGTTAGCGTTTTGGATGAACCAAAGCTTATCAAAATCAAGCGGGAGGTAATTCAATTATCGCGTAAATTTCCTCTTACTTTTTAACCAGTAAAATTAACGATAATGAAAAAAATAAACACAAGTCAAAAGTATTACATTGTTCTTTTTCTAGTGGTTATTATCGCCATCGGTTTTATAATTTATTTAAACAAGCAGTTTGTCATAAATATTCCGAACAGTCAGGCGATACTTCCAACCACAGGTAGAGCAGAAGCGAAAGTGGTATTTGACGTCTATGAAATGAAAACCGAAGATAATGACTATAAGTGGCAAGACGCAGTCGTTATTCCTCGGATTATTGGAAGTGACAATGTGGCATCAGAAAATTTATTCTTCGAGTATGCAATTCAAAAAATTGCTGGGGACTTGTCCAGATATATTCTAGTCGAAAAAGATAAACAGCCAGGAGAAGCAAACGAAATCATTGACAGTATGGCTTCAAATAATAATATCGACGCCGATGGTCTGAGTGGAGATTCGCAAATATATATTCGGGATTATATGTTAAAGAACGATATATTCAGCGGATTATTTTATTTTTATTCAACCGGTGGCGCTCACCCTATTGATTCGCCAGTTGTGGTTAATTATGATTTACTGAACAAAAGAGAGATTGCCCTCAACGATATTTTATCGATTAGCGGAGATGGTTTAATAGATTATCTCGATATAGAGCAAAATAGATTATATCCAGTAGTACCCGGTGAACCCGAAAACTTAAATTGTTCGCGCGAAGAACTTGCGCCAGGCGGTTTCTATATGACAGAAAGTAATTTGATTATTATGACTTCTCCACATCGTCTTAATTCGTATTGTTCATCGTCGTTTGAATTTAAGTATTCGACTATTAAAGAAGTCATAAACAAAAATGGTCCGCTGATGCGAATTATTACGCAGTGAAAAAGATGAAAATTTTAGACGGAAAAAAAATAGCTCTGGAGGTAATTGAAAATATTAAAAAGAAGACCGATGAAAATGGAATTGCTCTTAAGTTGGCTTTTATTCAGGTTGGAAAAAGCCGTGCCGGCGAGGGATATTTGAAGCAGAAAAAGAAGGCCTGTGAATTGGCGGGAATTCGCTTTGAATTATTAGGGTTCAAAGAAAGCGTAAAAGAAAATGTTTTAATTGCTGAAATCCGCCGTCTAAATAAAAAAAGAGATATTTCCGGAATTATCGTGCAGTTGCCATTGCCATCGCCATCGCCAATCGATACCCAGGCTGTTCTTGATGCGGTAAATAGCCAGAAAGACCCGGACTCTCTTTCGCAAAATCGATTTGCGAAATTTTCTGCCGGCCGTTCGATTATTATGCCGCCGGTGGTATCGGCAATTGACCATTTATTTTCCCGTTACCGCATTGATATTAAGGGGAAAAAAGTTGTTGTCATTGGATCGGGCCGGCTGGTTGGCCGACCGTTAGCGATGTGGCTATTAAACAACGATGCTACTTATTCAGTGTTAAACACATCGACGCCGAAGATTTCTACTTTCACAAAAATTGCCGATATTATCATTACCGGTGCCGGCCAGCCGGGACTTATCACCGGACGAATGGTCAAGGGGGGAGTTATTGTTATTGACGTCGGATCGGGTTACAAAAACGGGAAAATTTCTGGCGATGCCGACTGGGAGACGGTCAGTAAAAAAGCGCGCTACATTACTCCGGTTCCCGGCGGGATCGGACCGTTAACCGTTGCCTGTTTGTTGGAAAATTTGACGATTCTCAATCAGCAAAAAGAAGAGAGGTAAGAATCTATTCTATTATGCTAACTTGGACTTTCGACGAGGTAGTATTTACTTCAATTAACAGATTGGCCGGCAAATGGCCGGTATTGGATTGTTTGGGAATATTTTTTGCCGAGTATTTGCCGTATGTTTTAACGACGGTTTTAATTTTGTGGTTAATTGTTGACTATAGAAAACGCTGGCAATCCTTGGCGATATTCTATTTAACAGCGATATTTTCCCGATTTGTAGTCACGGAAATTATCCGCTATTTGTTACCGCGTAGCCGACCGTTTGTTGATAATGCTGTAAATTTGCTTATTAACCATGACGCAAGTAATTCGTTTCCTTCGGGACACGCCGCTTTTTATTTCGCGTTGGGGGCGGCGATATATTTGTATAACAAAAAAGCGGGAGTCGTTTTTCTTCTTGCGGCACTACTAACATCAGTTGCAAGAGTATATGTCGGAGTCCACTGGCCGACCGACATCATTAGCGGGGCAATTGTCGGCGTATTATCGGCTTACGCGATTAATTTTCTGAAACAAGAGTTTATCAACGAGACCCGCCTTCGCTCCGATGAGCTACGGCAGGGCAAAGCCCGGCGATGTTGATAAATAAAGGCGGGTTGGATTTGGAATAAAGAAAGAGGGACAACCCCTCTTTTTGATTACTTAATGGCTTGTGGGTAACTATCTTTGATTTTCTACTTTTGTTCTATTATAATTGACACATAGTAAATAAGTCAAATATCTATATGCTTACAAAGCGACAAAAAGAAGTCCTCGACTTCGTAGAAAATTATTCGCAAAAGAAAGGATATGCTCCCTCGTTTGAGGAAATAAGAAAGCGGCTTAAACTCGCTTCTGTTTCAACTATTCATTTTCATATTTCAAAACTCAAGGAAGGCGGCTATTTGGGGAAAACAGAAAATAAAGCTCGCGCAATTACCGTTGAGTCAAAAGAACCAATGGTCAAAATTCCGCTCTTAGGAACTATTGCCGCGGGGCAGCCGATCGAAGCAATTCAAGACAAAGAAACAATCGCTGTTCCAAAAAGTAAAATCCCCCCCTCGTCAGAAGTTTACGCGCTTCGCGTGGTTGGTAGCAGTATGATTGATGAGAATATTAACGATGGCGATATTGTTTTAGTAAGACAACAAGAAACAGCGGAGAATGGGCAAAAAGTCGTGGCTCTTATCGATAATCACGAAGCAACGCTAAAGAAATTTTACAAGGAGAAGGGGTATATCCGCTTACAGCCGGCAAATAAGAACATGGAGCCGCTTATTTTTAGAGGCGGGCGGGATGTTTCCATTCAAGGTATCGTGCTTGATGTTATTCGTGAAAATAATATTGCGTCGCCAAGAATTTATCCTGACGCCAAACAACCAAGCGAACATATTGAGCAAAAAATAACCACACAAAAACCATATTATGAAAAACAGGATTTTAAACTTTATCAGGCAAACTGTTTAGATATTTTGGCTGAACTTCCAGAGAGCTCGGTTGATATGGTTTTTGCTGATCCTCCGTATCTACTCTCAAATGGCGGTTTTACCGTTCACGCTGGACGGCAAGTGAGCGTTAATAAAGGAGAGTGGGATAAAAGCAACGGACTGAAAAAAGATTTTGAGTTTCACCTTGAATGGATACGAGCTGTTAGGCGGGTGTTAAAACCGCGCGGTACGCTTTGGATTAGCGGAACTTATCATTCAATTTATCAATGCGGTTTCGCGCTTCAGGTTGCAGGATTCCATGTGCTTAATGATATTGCATGGTTCAAACCGAACGCGTCTCCGAATTTAAGTTGCCGTTTTTTCACAGCAAGCCACGAAACGATTGTTTGGGCAAGAAAAGACAAAAAGGCAAAACATATTTTCAATTATAATCTAATGAAAAACGGCGCTTGGCCGGAAGACGCGTTAAAAAAGCAAGGATTTCAAATGCGTTCGGTCTGGTCTATGGGAACTCCGAAACCAATTGAAAAGAAATTCGGTAAGCACCCGACACAAAAGCCAGAAGATCTATTGAAAAGGATTGTCCTTGCCAGCACAAACAAAGGAGATCTTGTTCTTGATCCTTTTACGGGAAGCTCGACAACTGGAATCGCTGCCCATTTATTTGGCAGAAAATTTATCGGCATTGATCTTGATAAACAATTTTTAGATGTATCAATAAAGCGATTTGAAGAACTAGATCGCAACTTGAGAAATAAATTTGATTTTGATATTACAATACCAGCTTATGTTTCAGATTGGACTGATAAATATTTTCATCAGTCTGCGTTTGATCAACCACTGGAATATCCGAGCAAAAAGGTGTTAGATTTCCTCGCTCGGTTCAGAAAATCACAGAAGATAGAGATTTATAGAGGAATAAATTGTTATAATAGAGATAATCAGGAAATAACAAGCTGGACTTATGATCGGGAAATAGCTAAAAGATACGCAATAGAGTTAGAAGGAGAGGTTATTTCTAAAGAGTTTTTTCCGGCCAAAGTTTTATTAGATACAACTGTGCTGAATTCTGAGCAAAAAAGACAACTCGGATATGATTATAAAATTGACGACAAGGAAGTTTTAATTTTAGAACAATAAATCTACCCCTTGGGTTATGAACGAACAAAAATAGACGATAATCAAAAAATTATGGAAATTATTACCCGTGCGGTGGCAATCAAAAATTTAAAAAAGCATATCGGCCATGATTTACGGAAACTGGCCTTAGAACACGGCATTACGACTTACGAGACTGGGAAACAAAATAAAGGTTGGAAAGGTCTTGTTCTGGAACGCTTGGCAGGCTTGAAAACGAATGTTTCTAAAGCTCCAAATGGGCTTACTTACGAATTAAAGTCAGTTGCTTTCCGCACGGTGAAGGGCGAGCTTGTACCAAAAGAGACGATGGCAATAACAATGATTAATCCCAAGGAATTAAAAGCTCATTCATTCTTTGAAAGTCATTGCTGGGCGAAGCTTAAAACTATCATTTTTTGCGCAGTGCAGTGGAATGGAAAAAATTCTGAAACAGGGAAGTTACTAAAAGTTACGAGTTTGGATTTTACAGAAGACGACGAACTAATAAAAGAAATCAAAGCCGACTATGACCTCATCCGTGATAAACTTATCACACAAGGTTTCGAAGCTTTAGCGGGAGAAGACGGCAAATGGATACAGGCGCGAACGAAAGGCGCAGGACATGGATCAACAAGTCGCGCGTTTTATGCGCGAACAGGTTTAGTGAAAAAAATTTTTTTGAAATTGCGTCATAAAACATTATGGATATTCGAACGATTACAAATTGGGCTAATCAAAATCAAGGATTATTGGCGATTATTTTATTTCTAGCCACCGTGATAATTGGTTGGGTATCAGGATTTTTCAAATGGATTTTCAATAAAGACAAAATACCCCTTATGAGTGCTGGTGGCAATGTAACTGTTAGGCATAAAACATTCATTCAGAAAAGCGGGAAAAACAGTGAGAATATACAAGGCGAAAATATTACGATAAACAAATATGGTGGAAATAAATAATCAAAAATCAGGAGATAATTCAACAAATCTTCAGGTAGGGGGTGCTATTACTGTGAACAACAACGCCATTGTGCTTTATTCAATTGAAGAAGTTTCCAAGCAATTACTGGGGTCGGTTTTTGGAGAATTACCAGATGAAACAAAAACACAAATTACACAAAACCAAAAATCATATTTTCAAGCACTCACTGAAAATTTGCAGAAAATTGTCAAAGATAGTTCAAATCTTAAAAAAGTCATTGATTCACCAGATTTTCAATATATTTCCAAAAAAGCATCTATTTCAGCAAGTCGTTCATCTTCAATAGATTTACATAAAAATCTTTCTTCTCTTGTAGTTCAACGAGTCAATTTTGATAACGAGGATTTGAAAAGAATTGTCTACGACGAAGCTATCACGACCATTGAAAAATTAACTACGGATCAGCTAAAAATACTAACCCTTTGTTTTTTACTCAAGAGAACGAAACTAAGCGGACTAACTAACCTTGAGCAGTTCAAGCAATATCTAGAACAAAAGATTAAACCATTTATTGATTTCAAACGAACAACGGCAGAATTTGAACATCTTACTTACGCAGGATGTGCAAGTATTAGTATTGCCAGCCACGATATAGCAGGGTTATTCAAGGAAAATTACCCCGATATTTTCAAAGATACCGATAATCCAGAAGAATTATTGGCTAGCAATCATACTGCAATGAAATTGATCTCTGCTTGGAAAGAAACACAGATTCAAAATATGAATTTAACTTCTGTCGGAATAGTCATCGCTAGTACATTTTACGAGCAAACTATTGGCGATAGAATAAATATTGATATTTGGACAAATTAACCTACCCGAATTTCGCCAAGAGAGAAAAACGCAGAACTCCTTGATTCGCGACATCCGAATTCAAAAAAGGGGGATAATCCCTCTTTTTTGATTACTTAATGGCTTGTGGATAAATGCAGCTTATCAAGCGATAGGTATCATAGTATAATATACCTATGGCAAGCAACCAGATTTTCAAAGCAGTATATTTTTCTGACCACAAAGAAACAAACCCCAAGGCGAAGGGTGTTGTTTTGGCTTTTGGCGAGAGAAACATCGACTTATATAAAAGCGTAGCCGATCTTGGAAGTAATGAATTACGCAATCTACTCGGAACAGACTCTTATCTTGAGCTAGAACAACGCGCGCGACAAGAAGGGTTGCCAATCAACACTTACTGCCTTTGGTATTTGCGAAAAAATATTGGTATAGAAGAAACAAAAACGAAAACGGTAAAGAATAACGAAAGGACAATCTCCGACTTTATAAATCAGGTTATTCAGGGAGATTGTTTGGAGGTGATGAAAGAAATCCCAGCGAAATCAATAGATATGATTTTGTGTGATCTGCCATATGGCACTACACAAAATCACTGGGACAGCGTTATCCCGATTAATCAACTTTGGAACCACTACGAGCGCATTATAAAAGATAAGGGCGTTATTGCTCTTACGGGACAAGAGCTCTTTACGGCGAGTCTAATGTTGTCTAATCCAAAGCTGTTTAAATATAAAATTACTTGGATCAAGTCAAAACCAACTAATTTTTTAAATGCAAAGAAACAACCGCTTCGCAAGCACGAAGACATTTGTATCTTTTACAAAAGCCAACCTGCTTATAATCCACAGATGACCTACGGCGAGCCTTACAATAAAGGTTTTAGGAAAGATCAGTTTACGGGGAGTTACGGCGAGTTTAAAACTGTTGAGGTAAAAAGCAATGGCGAGAGGTATCCTACTGATGTTGTTTATTTCAAAACTGCCGAAAGCGAGGGTGAAGTTTACCATCCCACGCAAAAACCAGTGGAGCTTGGTCGCTATCTCATTCGTACATTTACAAAAGAAGGAGACGTTGTTCTAGACAATACTTGCGGTAGCGGTAGCTTCCTTATTTCAGCGGTTTTAGAAGGGAGAAAATTTATTGGAATTGAGAAAAACCAAGATGTTTATCTGTTTAAAAAACATAAGGTGGATTATGTCGAGATTTCCAAACAGCGTATTAAAGAGGCTGAAACTCAATACAAGGCAGAAAGCAATAGACCAAAACTATTTTAAATTCCGCTATACGATTCCTCTTGGAGAATTTGTCGCGCTTTTTTAATTTCACTTTCAGTCAACACGCCTTTTCCCTTAAGCCAATTTAGGAAGTGGAAATATTGATTTGAGTGTAAAATCGGTTTGACAATTTTAGATAGGCCGGTTTCTTTCTGAACAAATGCAAGATGTTTTTCCGAGAGCACACCGCGACCAATAAGGTCATAGGTAATTCTAACCGCATCAACGGAAGTTAAATTAAGGTCACCTCTATGGCTCCTATCTTTCTCGACATCTGGTAGATCAATGCTGTACAAATCTTTAACTGTTCCAAGTCCGTTGAGATTATGGTTATAATATTCTATTTCTTGCCCACGATAAGTAAACCAAATTCTTTCCTGTTCGGTAAGAGAACCGCGCGGCAGGTAGACTCCTTCATTCGCTATTCGTTCTTTTGATACCCAGCCACAGATATAAAGTATCCATTTTCTTTGCCTAGTTGTGCCCGGAAGATTTCTTTTACTGGGAGTTTCAAGATGAGTCATAACATAAATATCGGCGTCCAGTCTTTCATCATGCATTTGTCGCGCGAAGAAATTATGCTTTGCCTCTCGCGCAATACCATCGCTACTTTTATATTCCTCTTTGAACGGCAATGACCCACCGCGACATTTGACATCAACTTTTATTCCAGACGGAAGCAGGAGATCGTACCCGAGCGGACGATCTTCAGGATTTATTTCTGGCATACCTAGCTTGTTTCGTATCACCATCTCTGCAAGCGCGCCAAACCCCTGCTCTTCCGAACTTCCTCGTTCCGCGCCAGTTCTATTTTGATTTACGGCAATATAACCTGCCGCTTTTTGCCTTAACTGAAAACCCAGCTCATCGGTGAGCTTTACAATAATCGGCTTTGGGTGATGATATTTATACATAATTTATCAGCTTCTTGTAAATTATATTGTGCCCGGGGTGGGGGTCGAACCCATATGGCTTTATTTTAGCAAAACGCTGTTCCGTTGCATAAATTGTTCAAAGATATCCTTTTTCCGGTATAAACATGGTACTTCCGGTTGATAATATAATTGCGACAATAGCTTAATAGATTCTTTTTTCGCAAATCTTAATATCCACATAGAAGTTGTTTGATAACTCTTTGTTGCTTTTTGCTTAGATAAACTTCCCTCGACATTAATTATCTTCATGATCATTTTTTGCATCCACTCCATGTATATTTTACTAGCCGATCGAAACCGGACATAAAGTCGGGGATATACATAATCGGGATTTTTCGTTTCATTGTAACGATCAATGTAGGTGCAAATATCACCGTCGCTGTCAAGATGCCCCCTAAGAAAATCCGGAAAATAGTTGCCAGGAATGTTTATGTCGCCGATAGTATATGTTTTATTTGGAAATAGTCCATTTCTTAATAACCATCGATAAAACTGAACATTACCAAACTGTATTCGATGACAAGGTTTTGTCGCCCATGTATCGTCATGAGATTGTGCTATCGAATTTGTTATCAAAAGACAATCTTTAAAAGTATTTATTAGCTGGAGGTCAGAAGATCTAAAACAAATATGGCGACCGTCTTTAGACAGATTGCCATCAGTTACCAAGAGCCCAACAATATAAGCGATTTTGGACGTCCAGACAAAATCTTTATCCATTGCCTTGTGTCTTGGCATGTGAGAAGTGCCGAGGGAGGGACTCGAACCCTCAAGCCCTTACGAGCAGTAGATTTTGAGTCTACCTTGTTTACCAATTTCAACACCCCGGCAGGGTGAATTAATTACACTATTGGGGAATAAACGGTTGTTGTCAAACTTCTTGAGCACTTTCCGTTTTCTTCACCCTTTTTACCCTTTTTATCGATAACGGGCACTCTTCATTGGAACAGGCGGTAACCCGTTTTATCGTTTCAATCATTAAAGAACCGCATTTTTCGCAAACCTGTCCGTTTGGCCTGTCCCACAGGGCAAAATCGCATTTCGGCCATAAGGAACAGCCATAGAAAATCTTTTTCGTTTTCGTCCGTTTTTCGGTGATTTCTCCTTCGCGGCACTTCGGGCATTTTATTCCCGTACCGCGCTTTTCAAGGGTTGCGGTATATTTGCATTTAGGAAAGTTTGAACAGGCGAGAAACTTGCCAAACCGGCCAAAACGGACCACCACCGGCGAACCGCACTTTGGGCAGATTTCCTTTGTTTCCACGTCAGTTACTTTTTTTTCTACGTCTTTATATTTCGATTCCAGATTAATAATAAACGGCTGATAGAAGGCGCGAATAACGCCGACCCATTCCTTCCGCCCATCGGCAATTTCATCCAGCTCTTCCTCCATTTGCGCGGTAAAGCCGATATCGACAATCTTTGGAAAATGCTCCACAAGAATATCATTAACCATCATTCCGGTGTCGGTCGGGATGAAGCGCCGGTCTTTATCTTTTTCAATATAATTTCTTTCCTGGATCGTGGAAATAATCGGGGCATAGGTGGACGGCCGGCCGATTCCCTTTTCTTCAAGCATTTTAATCAACGTGGCCTCGTTGTATCTTGCCGGCGGTTGGGTAAAGTGCTGGGCGGGAATTATCTGAAGAAGGAGCAAATTGTCTCCCTGTAATAATCGCGGAAGCGTCTTTTCTTCAAACTTTAACGGATATACTTTTAAAAAACCGTCAAATTTTAGCATTTGCCCGTTTGCCCGAAATGTATAAGAATTATTTTCTTCCGATTTAATCGTGCCAATATCGATTATCGTGGAATCAACAACCGCCGGCGCCATTTGCGACGCGATAAACCGGCGCCAAATCATATCATAAACTCGCGCCAGCTTTTCTCCGTTATGACCGATAAATGATGCGGCGTCGGGAATCCGGTCCGGATAGGCGGGACGGATTGCTTCGTGGGCTTCCTGGGCGTGAACTTTGGATTTGAATTTGCGAAAATATCCCGCCCAATAATTACCGCCATAAGTTTCGGTAATGAATTTTTTTGCGCCTACAAGGCTTTGTTCAGATAAGTTTAAGGAGTCGGTCCGGTGGTAGGTGATCATCCCTCTTTCATAAAGAGTCTGCGCTAACTGCATCGTTAATTTTGCCGGAAACTTAAATCTTTGCCAGGCTTCTTGTTGCAGGGCAGATGTCGTAAACGGCGGCAAGGGATTTTTTGCCGTTTGTTTAGTTTCGATATCCGTAATTTGGTATTTGCGTTCTTTTAGTTCGCCAATTAACCGATCAGCTTCTGCCTGATTATTAATCGTCAATTTATCCAGCGGATTTTCGTTAATTTTTATCAGGGTGGCCTCAAGCCCCTCAACCCCTACGGGGATTTTTTTACCGGCCTCAAAAGTTGCCCCTATCGACCAATACTCTTGGGGAATAAATGCTTTGATTTCTCTTTCTCTTTCAACAACCAGGCGGACGGCAACCGATTGCACTCTGCCGGCCGACAGCCCGCGGCTTATTTTTTTCCACAAGAAAGGCGACAACTTGTAACCGACGATTCGATCAAGAATACGCCGCGCTTGCTGGGCATCGACCAGATTTAAATCAATGCCGCGAGGATTATTCAAGGCTTCTTCGATCGCTTCTTTGGTAATTTCATGAAAAGTAATCCGTTCATACGATTTCTTGATTGTTGCGCCATTCTTCGGTAAAATCTTTTTCTTTGTTTTAGATTTCAATTTGCCGGTTGAAGAATTAGGATTTTGAGTTTGAAAATCTCCCAATCCTAAAGCTTGAGCCAAATGCCAGGCGATTGCTTCTCCTTCGCGATCCGGATCGGTTGACAAAAGAACGCTGTCTGCCTCAAGAACCGCTTTTTTTAAAAGATTTACCGTTTTTCTTGCTTTTGTGGGGATGACATATTTAGGCTGGAAGTTATTTTCCGAATCAACTCCAAGCTCGCTGGCCGGCAGGTCGCGAATATGCCCGTACGAAGAAAGGACATGGTATTCATGCCCTAAAAATTTTTGAATGGTTTTTGCTTTTATCGGACTTTCGACGATAATGAGCCGAGGCATGGGATTAATTTGAAATTTGAAATTTGAAATTTTTAATCAACATCCAATGATTAAATTTATTAACTTTAAACATTAAATCATTAAAACATTTCAAATTGATTATAATTTTTATTTAAAAATTAAATCACGTTTTTGATTATAAATTGTAAATTATAAATTTTAAATTTTAACGTTTGGCCCGTATATTCCGTTTCCCAGATTATTTACCATACCGTTTATCTCCAAGCTCGACAAGGCGGATATGATTTTTTGAGGCGATATGCTAAGGCGGCCGATAATCTCATCAATCGACAGCGGGCCGTTTCTTAACAACTCAATAATCTTGTTTTCTAACGGGTCAGGGGATTGAAACCGGTTAACCAACTTCGGCGCCAGGCCGATCGCTTTCAGAATATCATTTGCCTCGGTAATCGCTTCGGCATCCCCCTGTTTTATCAATGAATTAGTCCCGGCTGATAATGGCGAATAAATCGAACCGGGAACGGCAAATACCCGTCTTTTCTGTTTCTTTGCCCAAGAAGCGGTAATTAAAGCGCCGGAACGCTCCTTAGCCTCGATAATGACAACTCCCAAAGATAATCCGGATATAATCCGGTTTCTTCTGGGAAAAGTGAACTTGCTGCCCGCTGTCCTTTCGGGATACTCGGAAACCAGGCATCCGTCATTATTGATTATTTCTCTAGCCAAACGGAGGTTGTCTTGAGGATAAATGCTTTTCGTATCCAATCCGGTTCCGAGAACGGCAATCGTCCTTTTCCCGTTTTTAACCGCCACCTGATGGCTGATAGTATCAATCCCCGGCGCTAATCCGGAGACGATTGTTAGGCCATTACTAACTAATCCCTGAACGATTTCGTTGGCAGCTTGCTTCCCGTAAGCCGTAGGAGTACGCGAGCCGACGACCGATATGGATAATTCTTCACTGATAAGTTTGCCGCGATAATACAAAAGCTGCGGCGGCTTGCCGGCGGCTTTTAAAAGCGGCGGGTATAATTCGTCTGCGAGATTGACGGAGCGGATTATGTCGGAAATAATTTCGGCCATTAATGATTGTTAAAATCACCCATTGCTTTGTTTATTCCGTGGATAATGATTATTTCCACCGCCGATACCGCCCTGTTGATTGTTTCATTAATTATAGGCGTTTCTGTTTTATTAAACGGTTTCAGAACAAAGTCAGCCAGGTCGTTTTTGTTTCTTCCGGCGCTAAGTCTGCCGGTTTCCGTCCGGCGGATTCCGATCCTGATTCTGATAAAGTCCTTGGTTTTCATCTCGTTAATGATTGACTCAATGCCCCGGTGTCCCGCCGATCCGCGATTTTTGCATATTCTTAAAGTTCCAACCGAAAGATCATTGTCATCGTGAATAACAATAATTGTCAAATCATCTTTTCTCTGATTCGCAGCCAGTTTTTTAACCGCTTTGCCGGAATTATTCATCAAGGTTTGGGGTTTGATAATTATGATATCTTTGTCAGAAACAACACCTCTGGAAATCGCGGCGTTGATTTTTTTATTTAATTGAAACGGCGGTAAATCAATCTTTTTATTCAGGGCGTCTATAACCATAAAACCGACGCTATGGCGCGTCTTCTGATATTCATCTCCCGGATTGCCAAGCCCGACAATAAAAAACATATTCTATTGATAATATTCAGATAATGAAGCTCCCCGACCCGACGGCTCGCCTCTCTGAAGTTTTGGCGAAGACTCGCTTAGCGAGCCGAAGCGGTCCCGCGCTTCGTCGGGAGCGAAATCCCGCCGAAGCGGAAAACTTACTTCACGTTCATCCGCGAACTCACGCTCACGGTTTTCCGCGAAGGGGGATAATCGACTGCCGCTTTCCCGACATCAATGCTTCTTTGAAGTTTATCACGCCGAATCGTCGCTTGTAAAACGGGAAACAAGTTGTATAATGTGAGAATCTATGAACAAGATAATAAATATAATTTGGGAGGCCGTAAAAGTTATCGGGTTGGCGCTTCTGATTGTTGTTCCGATTCGCTATTTTTTATTCCAGCCCTTCTTTGTCCAGGGGCAGTCGATGGAGCCGAACTTTGAGACCGGCGATTACCTGATTATTGACGAATTGTCTTATCGTTTTAACGATCCG
This sequence comes from uncultured Candidatus Saccharibacteria bacterium, assembly GCA_964619495.1. Taxonomy (GTDB): domain Bacteria; phylum Patescibacteriota; class Minisyncoccia; order Minisyncoccales; family GWA2-46-15; genus CAZUEG01. The sequence goes on from CAZUEG010000001.1 coordinate 16,415, forward strand.
GCGCGGGGGGATATCGTTGTTTTAAAATATCCGCCCGATCCGTCCCAGAGATTTATTAAAAGAATCATCGGTTTGCCGGAAGAAACGGTTGATATCAGTGACGGCGAAATAACAATCACTAAAGGCAGCGCGACCGCGCCGCTGAACGAATCGGCGTATCTTTTTTTGCCCTTTGGGACGTCGGGAAGCGTTCACTTAACTCTTAAAGATAATGAATATTTCGTCCTTGGCGATAATCGCGCGGTTTCCTTCGACTCGCGCCGCTGGGGGCCGTTGCCCCGCAATATGATTGTCGGCCGGGTGCTTTTCCGCGCTTGGCCGTTCACCGTATTCGGGAAAGTTGCGCCACTAGCCAACTAAAGAATTTTTTATTTTTTAAATTTTAATTAGATAAAAGATAATCACTTACCCGAACCGGACCATGAAAAAATTAAAATTTCAAACTCCGACCGGAATGCATGATGTTTTACCGGAAGACCAAAAATATTACCGGCGGATTTTTGAAGTATCCCAGGAGGTAGCGGATTTTTACGGATTTTCCCGCATCGATACTCCGATTGCCGAAGATACGGAACTGTTCCTTAAAGGCATCGGTTTATCGACAGACATTGTTCAAAAGCAGATGTTCAGTTTTACCACGAAGGGAAAAGACGCGATTACTTTGCGCCCGGAAGTGACGGCGCCGATTGCCAGAGCTTATATTCAAAACGGGATGACCAGTCTGCCTCAGCCGGTTAAGCTGTTCTTCTTCGGGCCGGTTTTCCGTTACGAAAATCCCCAAGCCGGACGCTATCGACAGTTTTGGCAGCTTGATTTCGAGGCCTTGGGAGAGGAGAGTCCGGTGATGGATGTCCAGATTGTTCAGATATTTAAAAGCATTCTTCGCGAAATTGGCTTAAAAAACATTATTGTCGAAATAAACAGCATCGGCGACAGTCAATGCCGTCCGTATTACAAAAAGCAATTAACCAATTATCTCCGTTCGCGGGAAGGAGTGCTCTGTCCGGATTGCCGTCGGCGGGTTAAAGAAAATCCGTTGAGAGTGCTGGATTGTAAAGAAGAAAAGTGCCAGGCGATAAAATCTCAAGCTCCGCAAACAGTCGATCATCTTTGTGAAGATTGCCATAAGCATTTTAAAGAAGTTCTGGAGTTCATGGAAGAAACAGAAATGCCGTATCGGCTGAATCCGCGGCTGGTAAGGGGGCTGGATTACTACACAAAAACCGTTTTTGAGATATTCGAGGAAGGGGAGTCGCAGACCGCCCTGGCGGGAGGAGGCCGTTATGACAATCTGGTTAAAATTATCGGCGGAAACGATACTCCGGCGGTCGGCGCGGCGTTGGGCGTCGAACGGGTAGTCCAACTGATGAAAAATCGGGAAATAAAACTGCCAAAGGCAAATGAACCGAGAGTATTTCTTGCCCAA
>CAZUEG010000002.1:0-15676 GCA_964619495.1 uncultured Candidatus Saccharibacteria bacterium
AGACCGATCTTTAAAAGCTGAACGGATAAAATATTGGCTGAAAGTCGGGGCAAAGCCATCGCCGACAGTTTATAATTTATTGATTACGGAAAAAATCGTCGAAGGAAAAAAAATTGCCAACCATGCCAAATCAAAGAAGAAAGAGGAAACTAAGCCGGCGCTCCATAGCCTTGGCGAAGGAGTGCCGGCGGCAGTTTCAACGCCCGTGTCGGCTCCGGTAGTTAAAGAGACCCCTGTCGTGGAGGCAAAACCGGAAGTTAAAAAAGTTCCTGTCGTTGAGGTGGTGGTGCCTGAAGTAAAAGCAGAACCGGTTACGGAAACAGTACCAGAGAAACCAATGATTGAGGTAGCGCCAGTGGCGGAAGTAACATCGGAAGAATCAGTACCGGAAGAGACACCTACAGCGGAAGTAATACCGGAAGAGCCGAAAGAAGAAATTGTTCCCGAAGCCGAAACAAAACCAGTGGAGTAAATAAATATTATCTTCGTATCAACGGACCATCTGGTCCGTTTTTTATTTGATATCTTGATGACCGTTATTTTGTCAGGCAACTGTCAGGCAACTCTTGCCAGGCAACCCCTGGTGCCAGGCAACCCCCGGGGTTGCCTGAAAGGGGTTGCCTGAAATTAAAATCTGGTTGAGGTTCAACCTCAACCAGAACAACCTCAACCAGAAGGAAGCCGGTTAACCTACGGGTTTTCCAATCAACCCCGTAGGTTTTTACAAAAACCCCATAGGCTGAAGATATCACACAGACCGGCGCAGATTATTGACAGCGATATCAGAAACGGCGATAATAACCATGGTAGCTGTTTGATTGCCCGATACCGCAAGATACGCCAGGATCGGGAGCCAAAGGTCGGGCTACTTCAAAAAGAGAATATGTTACTAAGCGATAAGTGAAAGATTGTATGGCAAACGAAGCATCTGATCGTGAATTTCTCGAATACCTTATTAAGGCGTTAGTGGATCATCCCGACGACGTTAAGGTAGAGAGAAAGGTGGACGAAATGGGTGTTCTTCTGTCTCTTACCGTCAACCCCGAAGATATGGGGCAGGTAATCGGAAGAGCGGGAGCAACCGCCAGAGCGATTCGTTCTTTGGTTCGTATTGTCGGGCTTAAGAATCACGCTCGCGTCAACCTGAAGATTGAAGAGCCAGCAGGCGGACGGGTGAGCCAGCCGCGAAAACCGGAAGCCGCCCCGATAACGTCTGATTTGGACGAATTGAAACTGTAGGGTTAGTTTTACGAACAACAAAAAACCGTGCTATCATGGCGATAGCGCGGTTTTTTTATTTTCAAAACTTAAAACCTTAAGCTAATGCCTAAGGACGGAAGTTTTTTCCGCCCGTCGGCGGAACTCCTGGCGAAGCCGGGAGGAAAAGAAGATGCTATGAGTGTAAGCTCATAGCAGATTCATTTACCTTATCCATGGTCCGTTTCGATATTATCACCATATTTCCGGAAATTTTTAATTCCTACCTTGAAGAAAGTCTGCTTTTTAGGGCGCAAAAAAACAAGCTGATAAAAATCGGCGTCTATAATTTAAGAAAATGGGCAAACAATAGACATCAAACAGTCGACGACCGGCCGTTCGGCGGCGGTCTGGGGATGGTAATGAAGATAGAGCCGGTATTTAAAGCCGTAACGGCTTTAAAGAAATTCCAAATACCAAATCACAAATCCCAAATAAATACCAAATCACAAAAAAATAGAAACCCAAAAACAAAGGTGATTTTGTTTACTCCGCGAGGGAAGAAATTTGACCAGAAAATTGCCGCCCGGTGGAGTAAATTAAATCAATTAATATTTATTTGCGGCCGCTATGAGGGAGTGGACGAGCGGGTGGCAAAGCATATTGCCGACGAAGAGATATCTTTAGGCGACTATGTGATGATGGGCGGGGAAGTGGCGGCGATGGTAGTTATTGAAACGGTCAGCCGGCTGATTCCTGAAGTGGTCGGCAAACCGTCATTTTTAAAAGAGCGATTAACGAAAAAAAAAGAATTCATCGAGTATCCGCAATATACCCGGCCGGAATCATTCAGCCCCAAAAAGGGCGTATTTTGGAAAACGCCAAAAGTTCTTCTATCGGGGAATTTTAAAAAGATTAATGAGTGGAAGAAAATAAACGGCCGAAAAATCGGCGGGAAAAAAAGAACAGATAAACAGATTGAAAAATAGGCGAGTTATGATAGAGTGGAAAATCTTGGGCAGGTGGCAGAGCGGTCAATTGCATCAGACTGTAAATCTGACGCCTTCGGGCTACGGGGGTTCGAATCCCTCCCTGCCCACTTCTACGCTCCGCCCGGCGGAGCTACGAAGTGCGGGCACTCCTTCGATAATGCAAAGGCCAGCTGAGCTGGCCGAAAGTGCTGAGTTGCCAACGAAGTGCCGAAGTAGTTCAGTGGTAGAACGCTTTCTTGGTAAGAAAGAGGTCGAGAGTCCGATTCTCTCCTTCGGCTCAATAGTGAATTAAAAACACCAGGCCGGATTAAATCCGCCAAGGCGATAATTATATTAAGTAGGAAAACAATATGGCCGTGAAGAAATCGTTTACAAAAATGCAGTGCCCGGTATGTAAAAGGGTGAATTACTTTGTCAGAAAACCCAAAACCATTATCGAAAAGAAAATGGAATCCAATAAATATTGCCACTGGTGCAAGAAACACACAAATCACAAGGAAACGAAAAAGTAATTTTGTCCGGCAAATCTCTTCGGAGCAGTTGTCGCAACAAAGCCCGAGCACAGATCGGGCTTTTGGTTTCAAGAAACAGCGCAGCAATACATGAATGTATAGATTGGCCAGGCAATCTTACGAGGAAATGTATAGATTTGATATTGAAAGTATCAGAACGATGTGATAAAGTGGCGATAAATTAGTATTCCATGAAAAATAATACAGAAAAAGAGGATTTAATAACAATAAGCGAAGCGGCGGAGTTGTTGGGAGTCTCGATAATGACATTACGCCGATGGGATCAAAGCAATCGGCTATCCTCAATTAGAGGCAAGAAAGAAAGCGGTTATCGGTATTATCGCAGAAGAGACATAGAGGTTTTTCTTGAAGATTTGTTTGGGTTTGCCAAGGACTGGGTGATGTCTGATACAGAGTTTTCAAAAGATTTTTATTGCCAGAATAGCGCAGTTTTCCTTGCTCGTTTAACGAGAATGGAAAAACTGATGATGGAGAATGAAAATACGAAACATTTATTTTCTTTGCTTGTATCCATGGCCGGCGAAATAGGCAATAACTCTTATGACCATAATTTGGGCCAATGGCCAGACACACCCGGAATTTTCTTTGGATACGATTTAAATAAGAAACAAATCGTATTAGCCGACAGAGGGGTAGGTATCTTGGAAACATTAAAAAGAGTGAAACCGGAACTTAAAGATCATAAAGAGGGCCCTAATGGTGGCTTTTACAGAAATTATTTCTGGAAGAAAGCCGGAGACCAGAGGCAACGGATTAAAGTATGTCAGAAAGGTTATTTCGGAAAATCCGATTAATTTACTTTTCCAGACAGGCAACGCGAAACTAAAAATAAACGGCAATAGTCCAAATTTGAATATAGAGGGCGCGGAGCAAAATATTCGAGGATGCATAGCATTGATATCTTACTAAAATTATGGATATCGAACTAAAAAAATTTGGAACTACGCTTATCTCCCGCCAAACAGGGAAAGAAGCGTTTTTAGCACTTCAGCCGTTTTTAAAAAAGATGGGAAAGAAAGAAGTTATTGAAGTAGACTTTGGCGGCGTATCAACTTTTTCCCCGTCGTGGGGCGACGAATTTCTGACACCATTACTGGCGGCATATAAAAACGAATTGATTTTAAAGAATACGGGTAATCCTTCGGTTAAGGCTACGCTAGAAATATTGCAAGTAACCAACGGAAAACAATTTAGGGTATCCAATTGAATGTAATCTTGATAAGCTAGATCTATCTACTAAGTTGCAATAATGGGGGCGTAAGCTCAACTGGCAAACTGCGGGACTCCAAATCCTGACTTCCAGGTTCAAATCCTGGCGCCCCCGCAGCGTAATAATCCGCCAATGGCAGATTAAACGCTGCTGTCACGTTTAAATTTACGGAGTAAATTTATTACGTGACGCCTTCATCTCAAATTACAAATTACACACACTCAGTCATTAAGTCATTAAGTCGCTCGCGATATTAAGCAGGCAACCCCTAAGCAGGCAACCCCGGGGGTTGCCTGGAACCGAATAGGCAACTAGCAGGCAACCCCCGGGGTTGCCTGGAATTCTCTGCTCAAAGCTCAATAACTTCCGCCAGCTAGCGGATCACTCAATCACTCAGCCACTTAATCGCTTATTCACTTAATCACTTAACCACCTAACTATGCCTCCCTATAAAAGTCCGGGTGAACCAAAAGATCCGCGAAAAAAGCCGCTTGATTATGCGGGTTTTAAGGCATTATTGACTGAATCGGTTAAAAAACATCCGACTCCGGAGATTCGCTTTCCGGGAGCAATTGATACTGGTGAATTTGGGAGAACGGCGCAAGTAGCGCTTAAGGAGCAATTAACCGATCCCAAGCAAGGAGAAAGAAAATATACGGTGAAACTTTCCTTAGACGGAGAATTGTTAATGACAACAAAGCCGGCAGTGGGAACTAATCAGGAAGTGCTAAGCAGGTACACGGTTAACGTAGAAAATCATCTTGATGCCCCTTGCTATAACCGAAGAGAACAAGCGGCAATGTCGATTCATACCCATCACGTTGACTTACCGCCTTCGGCGCAAGATTGTTCTAATATGATTGTTGAGCAAGATGAAAGGGGTGCGGTTGTCGCAGAAATGGTGGCAACGCCTGGGGTTTCCTATTTACTGCTTAGATCTCTTGAGGGAATAGATTTTGTTAAGAGCAGGGCAGAGGCAGATGAGTGGGTAAAAGGCTTGGAAGCTGATTTATCAGGAAGACTTAATAAGCTGGCGGCAATGGCAACAAATCCGGTTGAATATGCCGTAAAACAACGGGAAGCGGCTTATTCACTATTAAGGCAAATATCTGCCAAATATCATCTTGCCGTCTATACTTCGCCGGAAGGAATTATTTACGCTAAAACAACTCTATAAATAAATAATTTACAATAAATGTTTTTATCAATCAGAAAATATCCCGATCCGATTCTTAAGGTAAAGGCGGAAAAGGTTAAAAATATTGATGGAAATATCCGAGAATTGATCCGCCAGATGAAAGAAACAATGATCGCCAATGACGGCGCCGGTTTGGCGGCGCCGCAGGTGGGAGCGGCTAAACAGATTATTGTCGTTAATACCAAGAAAGGGCCGCGGGCATTCATTAATCCGGAAGTAATCGAATCGGGAAAGAAGAAAAAAAAGAACCAGGAAGGTTGTTTAAGTTTTCCCGGATTATGGCTGAAAATCGTCCGCCCGGAGACAGTAAAAATAAAAGCGGTTGACGAAGAAGGCAAGGAGACAATTATCGAAGCGAAAGACGTGCCGGCATTGATATTTCAGCACGAAATTGACCACATAAACGGCATTGAATTTATCAGGAGGGCTTCATTAATCGAAAAAATAAAAGCGCAAAGAGAATTAGCGCGATTAAGACGCGATTATGGCACTGGTCGAAAGGCTTATTAACGAAGGATGGCTTAAAACGCCGGCCATTATCTCGGCGTTTAAAGCGGTTAACCGCGCTGATTTTATTCCCGAGGGATTCCGCCATCTTTCCGAACTGAACGAAGCGCTATTAATCGGCCATAATCAAACGATATCGCAGCCGCTGGTCGTCGCTTTCATGTTGGAATTATTGAACCCTAGGTCGGGTGATAAAATCTTGGACATCGGATCGGGGTCGGGATACACCTCGGCTCTTCTCGCTCACATTGTGAGCTTAGAAGAGCCAAATTCAAAATCACAAAGCAAATCACAAATATCAAAACAAAAAGGAAAAGTTATCGCAATGGAAATTATTCCGGAGCTGGTGGAATTTGGCCGGGCAAACGCCGATAAATACGGATTTATTAAGAATGGGATAATCACTTTCGTCGAGGCCAACGGGTCAAGGGGATATCAGAAAGGGGCGCCATACGACGCGATTTTAGTTTCCGCCTCGGGAAAGAAGATTCCTGATATTTGGCGGCGGCAACTAAAAATCGGCGGCCGGATTGTTGCCCCGGTAAACGATTCAATCTGGCTTATTGAGAAAACCGAAAAAAATATTTATCGGGAAACGGAATATCCGGGATTTGTTTTTGTTCCTCTGATTACTAATTAGATATCGGTATGCTCACGAAAAAGGCAAAAATAATAATTATTATCGCGGCGATAATGGCGGTTTGTTTATTAACTTTGCCGGATTTCATCGTTCTAACCCCCCGTTTTAACGGATCCAGAACAATAACCATTAACCGGGGCGCGGGATTAGAAGACGTGGCGGATAGTTTACAAAGAGAAGGAACTATTAATTCGCCGTTATTATTTAATCTGTATGCGATAGTTACCAATAATGCCAAAAAGATCAAGGCCGGACAATATGAATTTAACGGCCTGGAAACTATTCCTGAAATAGTCAAAATTGTTGTTTCAGGCAGAGTAACGGAAAAAGAAATTACCATTATCGAAGGCTGGAACTTGGCGGATATCGGCGAATATCTTGAAAACCGAAATATTAATAGTGCCGAAGATTTTTTCCGGCTGGCGGGAAAACCGCTTTATCTGAATAAATCGGCAATACAAAATAATTGCCGGGAATTAATCGGTGTTGGCGCTTACGACCTTAGCGATAAATACTCTTTCCTTATTAATAAGCCGGCGAGCGTCAACTTAGAGGGATATTTATACCCCGACACCTATCGCCTGCCCTTTGATGCTGATATAGAAGCGGCAATAAAAATTATGCTGGATAATTTCGATAAAAAACTGACCTTGAATTTGCGTTCCGAAATAAACCGCCAAAATAAGAAAATTTCCGAAATAATCATCATGGCATCGCTTCTCGAAAAAGAAGTAAAGACTTTATCCGAGAAAAAAATCGTTTCCGGTATTTTGTGGAAACGATTGTCTTTAGGGATGCCGCTTCAGGTGGACAGCACGGTTTTATATTCAATCGGGCCGCAAAGCCAGGTTTCCTATGTTGATACCGCCACCTGTTCGCCATACAACACTTATCGCTTCAGGGGTCTGCCAATCGGGCCGATTTCCAATCCGGGAATCGACAGTATTACCGCCGCAATTTATCCCGAAGAAAGCGATTATCTGTATTATTTATCAACAAAAGAAGGCCGGACGCTTTTCAGCAAGACCTTTCAGGAGCATAATATAAAGAAGGAGAAATACCTTAGGCAATAAAAGCATAAAGCAAATTACAAAAGCAAAAAGCAAAGCATGCCCACAAATCAATGACTAAAATACAAAATTTTATCATTAAAAACATTTGAATTTGATTTGTTGTTTGTTATTGGCTTTATGATTTTGAATTTATTTCAAAGTAAATGAGAATTATTACTTTCTAAATTATTAAGCTATGCCTAACCAAGCCTCTCAACAAATCACACCGTCAATGACCCCCAACCAAAGACGCGGATTGATAGTTTTAATCGCCGGAGCGGTTACCATTACCGTTTCTTTAATGATATATCTTGGCGTTAACTTGCTTCCCAAAGGATATGAGGAAGCGTATCGCCTTGTTCCGGAGAAAATCTCCCGGTCGGCAATGGTTTCCGTCCGCCTCCCCAAGGGCGTTGATCCTGACTATGCGAAAAACAATATTACTTTTGAGCCATTGATTCCCGGAGCCTGGCAAAAAAACAGCAATCCGCTTTTAAACTTTCTCTTTGAAACGGTTTTTGCGAAAAGCGATTACGGGGCCATTTATTACCGGCCGAGCGAAGACTTAAACGTCAACCGTTATTACCGGGCAACATTAATAATGGCCGGCGGACAAAAAATCAGCGCCGACTTCGAAGCCGTAGATGACCCGGAGATAATTGCGATATTTCCCAAAGACGGCAGCGAGGCGCCGGAAGATACGGAAATAACCATCATATTCAACCGGCCGATGGTCCCTTTGACAACCCTTGAGAATCTGGAAGCAAAAAATGTCCCGGTGGAAATAACCCCGCAAACGGCAGGCCGATTTAAATGGATTACTACCAGAAACCTGCAATTCATTCCTCAAGATAAATTGCAAAGCGCGTCCACGTATACCGTAAAAGTTAAGCCGGGATTTGTTTCCGTTGACGGAATCCGCGTCAAAGAAACAAGTGTCGTGTTCTATACGCGCAAACTGCGATACCAGTCGTCTTCTGAAAGTCCTTTGCCTTACAACCGGCCGTTCGTTCTCCGTTTTAATCAGCCGGTGGATCTGAATCGCCTGAAAGACGAAATTACCGTCATTGATAATAATACCGGCGATAATGCGCCAGTAACGATCCGTTATTTATCAAAAACATCAGCTCAACCGCTCATTTCGCCAATCCCGCCGGCGACAAATATCCTCGATTCGATCATCGGTTTTTTTCACGATCCCTTGCCGATATCAATCATTCCTGTCCAAAATCAAATAGGGGAAACAGGCGCCGATAATAGTGTTGATAAATCGGTTGTGGAAATCCTCAATCAAGCCGACCGTTTTAATCGCGCCGGTTTGTGGGATTTCGACCGGTCATACACTTTAACGGTTAAAAAAGCATACCCTGTTAATGGCGACCTGGTTCTTAACGAAAGCCGGACGACAGTTTTTAACGTCCCCGGACTAATCGCGTCCGTGGGGAGCGAATCAGCGCGTACGGCATATAGCCGCCCGGATTTTTTCGACCCCCAAGGAAGTTTGGTAATTCATTTTTATGAAGAAATCGATCTTGCTAAGTCGCAGATCAAAGGCGATAAAATCAAAGCCGTAACATACGGCGAAAAATGCCAAGAAGATGATTTTTACAACTACAGCGATTGTGCCAAGGTTGCCGATAAGAAAGTCGTTAAAATTTCCTTTGATTATCAATCAATTGGATTAAAGGAAAAACTGACAGTAACTTTGGATAAAATCGCGGAAATGGGCGGGATGACGATTAATAACGGCCCCTTGACCGAAGAAGCGACAACTTTTCCAAAGCTATTAATCCTTAAAACTTTGCCCCAGAACGGCGCGGAAAAAGCCAGCGTGACCGGTTTTACTCTTTGCACCAATACCCCTCTTCTCATCCCCGAAAAAAGTGAATTTAAAAACCGCTTGGTCTTGGACGGCGACTACGATATCAATTACTGGGGAGCTTCTTACCGGATCGACTTTTTTCAGGATAACCGCTGTGATGTCGGCCAATTTATGACCCAGATTTCTTACGGGCTGGCGCCCGATTCGCGGTATTCGGCATCTTTAAAGCTGGAAGATGTTTTTAATCAGCAGGCCGAAGGCAGTTTGCGATTTATAACCGGGGAAATGCCTTCAAAAAATCTGGCGTTTTTCCATTTTCAAACATCCTACAGCATAACGACCGTTGATAAAACCAAATTGACTTATGCCGCGGAAAACATGGAGTATGTCAATATGGAAATCTGCCAATTGAGCGCCGTTTCATTTTTAAAAAATCTTAATAAACAATCATGGGACGGCCAGACAGAGAATGTCGCCTTGCCCTGCGAAAAAACGGTTAAAGAGAAAATATCTTTAGGCCGGCGCTATTGGGGAAAGAATTATTTTCAAGTCAACATCGCCGATTATTTTGCCGATCCCCTCGGTTATTACATTCTGACATTTTCCAACCCTAATTATCGGCGCAGTTTCTGGGATTACCGGACGGTTAAACCGATCGAGCGCCAGGTATATGAGCGGTCTTATCTTAACGTTACCAATCTTTCGGTGATGGAAAAAAGAACAATGCCGGGCAATTATAGCGGAGGCAATTATTTGGCGCTTTCCAAGGACGAAAAAAGCAGCTTGTCCAACCTGTATTGGGTTACCGACATTAAAACTCTTGAACCGGTTAGGGGAGCGCTTGTAACTCTTTTTAAGGGGGAATCGGACTTTATCTCTCAAGGGACGCTTATAACCGACAGTAATGGAATTGCCAAAACGGAAAACATCAACTACGCCGGCGCCGTTACCGTTAGTAGCGGCCATGATTCAACCGCGGTCCCGTTATGGGAAAACAAAATGAATTGGGCGGAGAACGCTTACTCCAGCCGCCGGATGTATTTATATACCGACAAACCGATTTACCGCCCCGGCCAGGATGTTTTTGTAAAAGGCATTTACCGTCTTGGCTATGACGGGAATTACGAAATATATCGCGACAAGCCGGTAAATATCAAAGTTGTTAACAGCCGCTACGACCAGATATTAAGCGCCGATTTAGATGTCAACGAATTCGGAACGGTGAATACGAAGGTGAATATCGATAATAATGCTCCTCTGGGACTGTACAGTATTTGTACGGAATCATACGATTGCGCTTATTTCAACGTTCTGGAATATGAGCCGGCGGCGTTTAAAGTGGAACTTAAAGCCGACAAGGAAGAGTATGTGTCAAAAGACACGGTGAATATGGAAATCAAGGCCGATTATTATTTCGGCGTCCCCGTTGAAACCGGCGAAGCAGAGTACACCGTTTCCAGCCAGAATTATTACTTTGACCGCTATCAGGATGGTTACTATCATTTCGGCGTTAACGATACGTGCTGGGTGGGGAATTGCTACGGGGAAAAATTCATCAGCCATGGCAAGGCAACGCTTACAAACGGAATAGCGCGGCTTTCAGTTCCCGCCGATTTATCGCTATTATTCAAAAACGAGGACGATAGGAGTAGCAAGATTATCGTATTTGATGTCACGGTAAAGACAAACGACGGCCGGTCGGTATCCCAACAGAAATCGCTTATCCTTCACGCCGGCGATTATTATATCGGATTAATTCCGGAAAAATGGTTTGTCGGGAAGGGCGAAGAGGCGGGTTTGAAAATAAAAACGGTTGATGCTACCGGAAAGCCGGTTGCTATTAGTAGCCAAGATTTATCAGTTTACCGGGTAAGATGGGACTACTTAAAAAGACAGGAAGCCACCGGCGGATATTCTTATAAATGGGAAAAAAAGCGGGACCTGATAAATCATTATCCGTATAGTACCGACGGAAGCGGCAATTATCGGAAATCGCTGATATTTGACAAAGAAGGGGAATACGAAATCGAGGTCTTCGGCTTTGACGGCCGGGGAAATAAAATCCGTTCGGTTTATACGATGTATGTTTATGGCGAAGGAAGCGTCAGTATCCGCCCGACAAATAATACCGACCTGGAAATTGTTCCGGAAAAATCGGATTTGAATGTCGGAGAAAAGGGGGCGATCGTTATTAAATCGCCGTTTAATAAAGCAAAAGCGTTTATCGCTCTGGAAAGAGGCAAGATATTCGATTACCGGATTGTCGATATTACCGGAAATTTGTATCGCTTTGATTTTGACGTAAAAGGCGAATACGTGCCGAATATATATTTATCGGCCCTGCTTTTATCGCCATCGGGCGAGGTTAAATTCGGCCAAGCGGAATTCAAAATTGATACCCCGACTAAAGAATTAAATATCACCGCCAAAACCAGTAAGACTCATTACCTTCCCGGCGAACAGGTCAATTTGTCATTTGCCGTCAAAGATAATGAAGGCCGTCCGGTAATGGCGGAACTATCGGCGGCGGTTGTCGATTTAAGCGTATTGGCGCTCAAAGGAAATCAGAAAAAAGACCCGGTTATTTTCTTTTACGGCGGGTTTCCTCTAACCGTCACGACGTCGGTTAATACCAAGAATATCCTTATTCAAACGAATATTCCCACAAAGGGCGGAGGCGGCGGCGAGGCGTCTTCGCAGGATAAAGCGCTGGCGGTAAGAGTCCGCGGAGAATTTAAAGAAACGGCATTATGGCTGGCGGATATCAGGACCGACGATCTCGGAAAAGCGGAAGTACAATTCGTGTTGCCCGACAATTTAACCACTTGGCAAATGGAAACATTGGGCGTTACCAAGGATACCAAATTGGGGGTTAATTATCTGGAGTTTAAAACCCGCAAAGAGCTGATGGTCGTGCCTTTAAAGCCGCGCTTTATTGTTCCCGGCGACAATTTTACAATCGGGGCGACAGTATTCAACCAAAGCAACCAAAGCGGCCAGTTCAAGGTGTCGATAAAGAGCGATACTTTAAATCTCAAAGACAGCGCGGAAAAAACAATTCGCTTATCAGCCAACAGCTCGGCGGCTGTTTACTTTAGAGTGGAGGCGTCGATAAATCCGTTAAACATCGGATTGATAAGCCATCAATTCACCCTGGAAGCAAAGGGCAACGGTTTGGCCGATACGGTTATCCAGTCGATTAAAGTTACTCCAAACGATACCTTTGAAACCGTTTCTACCGCCAATTACACCCGTGAGCCGATAACCAAAGAGTATATTTACCTGCCGAATAACATTGTCAAAGAAAAAGGTTCGCTGAAGATTTCCGGTTCGGCAACATTAGCGGTCTTTGTTTATGACGGATTAAAATATTTATTGGAATATCCTTACGGTTGCGCCGAACAGATTTCGTCGCGGCTTAACGCGATCGCGATACTAAAGAGCGGTTTGAATATTCCCAACCTGGGAGACAAGATCAAACTGGAAAAGATAAATTACAACGGCAAAGAATATACGATTGACGAAGTGGCGGTAAAGGGCTTGGCCGATTTGTATAAATATCAGCGTCCCGATGGAGGATTTAGTTTATGGGGAAGCGGGGATTCGAGTTTCTATGCCACTTTATCGGCGGTTCAAGCGATGAATAATTTATCACTGGCGGGCTATCCGGTCGATAAATCATCAGTTCAAAAAGGAGCGGATTACTTATATAAAGAAATTACCACTCGTGATGACCTGTACGGTGATAAAAATAATATTATTCTCACGGCTTACATATTATCAGCGTTTAATGATTCCGATAAATCCGGATATTTAAAGGAAAAAATCATTAAGTTAGCAGAGAATGATTTGTATATCAGAGAGCAAATATCAACCAGCTCTCTGGCATATTTATCGCTACTGATGGATGAAAGGTATCCGATCCAGCTGCGGTCAAAAATATACGAATCACTGGACAACCGGGTAAATATCGACAGCCGCGGGGCGTTTGTCGAACCGAACGATAGTTTTTGCTGGTATTATTACGAAACAGCGACGAAAGATACCGCCTTGTATCTGAAATCGCTGGCCGTCAGGAAAAGCGAAAGCCCGATAACCGATAAAGTTTTGCGATGGCTTTTAAATTCCCGCGATAAAAACGGCGCCTGGAGCTCCACCAACAATACTCTGGCGGCTGTTGATGCTCTGACCGAATTCCTGAAATGGCGAAAAGAAACGCAAGCCGACTTTTCCCTGACGGTTTCCGTTAACGATAAGCCGGTCGGGGAAACGCGGTTTAACGGGCAAAACATCCTTGACCAGTGGCGCAAAGAAATCCCGATTAAAGGATTGGTAATCGACGAGAATAATACCGTATCGTTTTTAAAGGAAGACCTGAACTCGACGCAAAACGGGATGTACTACGATTTGTCGTTAAAATACTACTTGCCGCAAGACCAGATTCCCCCGCGCGACGAAGGGTTCAGTGTCATGAGGGGCATTTATCAGCTTGACGACAAGGGAAATAAAACTCCGCTAAGCGAGGCACGGGTGGGCGACGTCGTCCGCGTTCATCTGACGGTCACCGCGCCGACCCAAAGAAAATTCGTGGCAATCGAAGATTATATTCCTGCCGGATTCGAGATTGTCGATCTCAACTTGGCAACCGAAGCGAAATCATTAAGGCTGATGGAAAAAGAGCTTATCGGCCGGGAATTAATCCCTGCCTATAAAGAATTGCGCGACGATAAAGCATTCTTATATATCGACCAGCTTAATCCCGGAGTGTACGAATACGATTATTATATCCGGGCGCTGGCTCCCGGGAAATTCAACTATCTGCCGACATTGGTTTATGAGATGTATTTTCCGGAAAACTTCGGCCGCACCGCTGGCAGCTATTTCGTTGTAAAATAAGAAAAATAACAGACAAACTGACGTTCAACCTACGAGGTTGAACATCAGTTTGAACATCAAAAATCAGAACGGTGTCTATTTACGCTCTACAAATATAGTTATTGTTTCTTCCTTATCATCGGCCGTTGCTTTTATGGTGTATTTTCCTGTTGTCGTTGGCCGATAGGGAATTGAATCACCGTTTCCGAAAAAGATATCGTTAATAAACCAATCGACCGATTCGCTGGCCGTCAAACTAATGACGGAATTATCATCGACAATAATATTATCGCCGTCGTGGGGATTGACGATCAGCGACAAATCTCTGTTTTCTAAAATATTAGTAATCGCCTCCGGATTATCGTTTGATAATCCGTAATCGGATCCATAAGGCGTCTTGAATTCTACTAGCCGGGAAAAATTAAAAGGCGTGTTTTTATTGTATTGAGAATTTATCATCAGCTCCATCGTTTGCATCCAAAAAATCCCCGCGCCCATTTGTCCCGACACTTCATTAGTCGACATATTATCGGCGTTGCCAACCCATACTCCGACCAAAAAATCAGGAGTATAACCGATAACCCAGCTATCCTTAAAGTCGCGCGATGTGCCGGTTTTTAAAGCATAATTCGATTGGGGAAGATTTAACTCGCTATTAATGCCGAACTGCTCGATTCCGGTTTTCCGGTCGTTCAATATTTTATTGATTAGCCGGATATATTCGGGAGCGGCGACTGTTTTGTCAGCTTGCGCCCGGTCATCGATTTTACAGCCCACTGTCATTCTAAGAGGTTTTAAAACGCCATTATTGGGAAATATGGTAAAGTAGTGAGCTAAATCCATAAGCGGCATTTCTAGAGCGCCCAAGGCGATGCCCAGCTGATAGTTACTTATCGGTTGTATCGGTTTGAACGACAAATCATTTTCCATAAAGCGGTAAAAATCATCCAGGCCGACATATTCCAATACCTTCACCGCCGGCACATTCAAGCTGTTTGATAATGCGTAATGAAGCGATACCTTGCCGCGATATTGATAATCAAAATTCTTCGGGTAAAGAGGAAAGCCCAAAGCGGTGATATATTTATATTCGCGGTCGTCGACGATCGTGTACGGCCGCAATCCTTTTTCAAATGCCTTTAGATAAATAAACGGCTTAATAGTTGATCCGATCGGCCGCGGTTCATTAAGCATATTTATCTGGTATCCGGGGCGGTTTAGCGACGGATTTGGGGATCCGATCAATACAAGCGCTTCGTTTTCCGGCAGCTTAATGACGATCACCGCCGCGTTACCGGCGTTTTTTGCCGTTAACAGCTCCAAATTATCTTGGACGATTAACCGGATTTTATCAGTTAATTCTAAGTCGATCGCCGAACGGCAATCATCATCCTGGATGGGGGATAATTCAAAATAGCTGTCGCTGATAAAAGAAAAGTTTAAAGCCCGCTTCTTTATTCCTTCTTTGTCTATAAGCAGCGAATCGGGTGTTCCTACCCCCACCTTTGCCGCGATTTGTAACGCCTCGCTATAATTGCCGTCTTTTAGAGGATTATTTTTATTGGGATTACTGATTGTGGCGATTAGCGACAAGGCCTCGCTATCACTAAGCATTTCCGGGTCTTTGCCGAAATAAAAATTGCTTGCGCT
>CAZUEG010000003.1:0-14971 GCA_964619495.1 uncultured Candidatus Saccharibacteria bacterium
TACCTCTTCGTCAAGAATGATAAATTGCTCTTTAATGTATTTTCCCTTTGCGTCCGGCTCGACAAAATCAATCTCTCCCGATGTCATACGATATCGGCCGTTTAAAAAATTATCAAGCAGTAAGCGGTAAAAAACCAGTTGCCGTTTAATGTTGCCGTTGGAATTTTTTGTCGATCCTTCAATTTCGCCGCGGCTTTTCGGTTTGCCGGTTTTGTAATCGACAACATTTACATGTCCGACATTGTCGATTATTTCCATTTTGTCGATTTTACCGGTAATTCTTATATCCGGCGACAAATCAATAACATCAACATTCAGCTCGGTCGTTGTGTTCGTATCCCACTTCCCGTTATATGTTTGATAGTACCCCGAAAGCGCTTTCTTTCCTTTAATTAATGTTTCCTGGTATTCATTTTTTGAAAAAGGTTGGCGCTTCAACTGGTTGATAAATGAATCGACTAATAATTTCTTACTCCCGTTACCTTTTTTCACCTCATCAAAAAATTCTTTTAATGCCTGATGCACCGCCGTGCCGAATAGCTGATGCTTGCTCTTTGCTTTGGGAACCCTTAACAAATTAAGATAAAAATACTTCCACGGACATTCTAAATAATTATTGAGAGCGGTAACTGCCAGTCCTCTTTCCCTGAATAATTGAGCGGTAAAATTACGATATTCCTCGATATTATAAGATATGGGGCGAACCGTTGGGGAAGTTAAATATTTACCCGACATTTGTTCTTCTATCGGTACGGTTTCCAATCGATCTATCAGTTCCGGGCGGATTTCTTCGACAAATCGCGACCCCAATCGTTCCCGACCGTCTTTTCCTTCACGGCTATAGGTGATTGTTATTCTTTTTCGAGCTCTAGTTATCGCAACATAAAACAACCGTCTCTCGTCATCGTTGGTATTTTTTTCGGATATTGCCTTTCCCGATAAAGAATATATGGCATTTGCCAGAGGCAGAGAATCATGATGATGGCGGTTACCCCAATGGCCATCAACCGCGCCAACAATGTATACAAAATCAAATTCTAAGCCCTTTGATTTATGGACCGTCATTAGCCGAACCCGATTACCCTGGCCAATTAGCGATTCTTTTTTAATTCGGATACCGTATTTTTCCAAAATATTCAGATATTCAATAAAATCCTTTAATTGATAATCCCGATGCTTTTCCGCCATAATCCGCGCTCTTCTGAACAAGCTGCTGATTTTCGAAATCTGATCGACGCTGTCTTGCCGTTTTAAAACGCTGTCCATCAAACCGGATTCGTAAATCACCACCTCTAATAATTCCATAAAGCTGCCGTTTTTATTTCTAATAGACCACCTGGTCATTTTTTGATAAAAACCATTGATCTGTTCGGGGCTGACGAAGTCCTGCCTCTTCATCATTTCTATGTTCCTAACGATACTGAAAACCGATGTTTTGTTTTTCGCAACATCGGCAGTGAGACGATAAATATCAAGGGGATTGATTGCCAAAAAATCGATATGGAGGCATTTGATAAATAATTCCTGATCGCCAAACTTATCTATTGCCTGAAGAATAAATACGATTTTTCTGATAAGCAGGTCCGTTAAAATATCCTCGTCGGATTCTATAAAGAAAGGAATGCTTCGTTTTTCGAGATCGCCGATGAACGGTAAAATATCGTTATTGTCCCGGCAAAGAATCGCTATCTCTTGCGGTAAAACACCGGACTTAAGCTTATTCTCAATATCATGACTGATGAAAAAAGACTCTGCCTCCGGCCGGGAAAATATTCCGACATTTATTTTTTCCGCATCATGATCTGCCCGCGCTTTTAATTTTTTATCGGCGCTGATAATGCTGTCGGCTCCGTCTAAGATTACCTGTGTTGAGCGGTAATTATCGGTCATTGTGATAATCACCGCATCGGGATAAATCTTTCTGAAATACGAAAAGTTTTCCAGCGACGCTCCCTGGAACCGGAATATCGCTTGCTTCTCATCGCCAACCATGAAAACATTGGGATCTTTATGATAACCGGCAATCAACTCGACGATGCGATTCTGGCTGTTATTGGTATCCTGATGCTCATCGATCAGGACATATTGGTATTGTTCCCTTAAGTCCGCCAACAGATCGCCGTTTCTTTTCAAAACGCCAAGAACTTCGACAATCATATCGTTATAATCATAACGACGCATATTCGCCAACGCTTTCTGGTATTTTTGATAGACGACCGCCAATTCCTCATTTTTCTTCAACATTCTTAGCCGCTTTTGATACACGCCCTTCATTTGCCCCTTATAGGCGCCTTTTTTATGGCGCAAATCTTTCGTTTTGCCGAATCGGATAAGTTCCTTTTTAACAATGCCGCCGAACTGCCCGGCGGAAATTCCCTCTCTTTTCAAGTCGCTGATGTCTTTGATAATCGGTTTTAAATAATATTCATTATCGCCAAACGGCTTGAGCTCCTTTAAGGGATTCTGTCGGATGATATTTAAAACCAGCCGAATCTGCTCGGCATCGGAAATGTTGTCAGACCCCGTAATACCGATAAAATCTTCCCGGTGGGTTTTGATAATATCGTTACAAAATCCATGGAAAGTTTTTACGGCAACGGAATATGCCGCAATTCCGATAATCTCCGCCAATCTTCTTTTAATCGCCATCGCCGCCGCCTCGGTAAATGTCAAAGCAAGAATCGCCTCCGGCGGGATATCGGTTTTTCTTAAAATATTGGCGATTCGCAAAGTTAAAACGGCGGTTTTTCCGGTACCGGGGCCGGCAATCACCATTACCGGACCTTCGATCGTATCCACCGCTTTTTTTTGTTCGGCGTTCAACCGCCGGTATAATTGTTTAAATATCTCGTCTTTCATCTTAATTGTCTATTCTAACAAAAAACCGCTCCGTTAGGGAGCGGTTATGTTTTTTAGTAATTTTCTTCGGCTTCATTAACGGCGCGGCGATAGCGGCAAAAATCGCATTCCGGATTAGCGGGAGGGATTGTATTCTTCATTAATGTTTTATATAACTCGATAACTGTCTTTTCTATCCAGCCGTCATCGCCTTTATATGGGATGACTTTAATTTTAAATTCCAATTTGCCGTCAAACGCTTTTTTGTCGGCATCGCCATTGCAATATACAAAATAAGCGATATCGGAAACCTTAAAACCGTTCTTTCTAAAGAGCCATTGATATATTTCTACTTGACGCTTATATCCGATTTGCCAATCGGCGTCTAACGAAACTTCGCTATCTTTTGACGTTGCCTTATAGTCAACGATATGCAATTCCCCTTTTTCGTTAATCCAGATATCGTCAACGCCACCGGTAATTAGCAGATTCGTTGGTTCATGAAGATAAGTAATCCCGCGAAATTTAGAGTCTCGCCATTCTTCCATTTTTTCATGAGCAAAGGGAACGGCTTTAATTTTATACTCTTTCATTAACGGATGAGCGGTTTTTTTTGCGCGGTGGATATCAAATTCTTTCTTCAGTAACGCATCAACGGCGTTATTTAAATTGAATGGAAACGATGGCGGTTGTTCTATTCCTAAACGTCTGTCAAGATAAAAACAGCGTGGACATTTTATAAATGTATCAATTCTTGACCGGCTAAGACGGAATGGCTCTTTGGAATTCGGGTCAAACTTATTTTTTACTCTTCGGGGATTATAGAACATTTAATTAGGTTTTATTCGGTTCATTAATTTACAAAGAGGATTTACTGCCCAAAACAAAATATCTTCCCTTCGCAGATGAACCCTCGCATCAAGACCACTTCAAGCCAACAACTTTTTCCAAACTTTCTTCACAGAAGATTCCCTATTTCATTACTTCCATCAGGGAGAGAAATTGTTCCTTTTCTATCTTAAGTTTTTCAACGCTTAGATTGTGAGCATTCCTTAGCTCTCCGGGAATCTCTTTACCCATCTTTACACATGCGGCTTCTATTAATGCCCATATTTCTTCCAATCGCCGAATGTTTGCGTCCATCTTCTGCTCTATTACTAATCTCTCTTGTTCTGCTACATCTCGTTCTTCTATTCTTTCTCCCATATTTTTTATGATTATTAATTACTAAAGTATTTTCATATTACCCTCTTTCTCTGTTTTCGCCAAGTTGTAATAGCAAAGAGAGATGTTCAACCTCGTAGGTTGAACATGATAATTACTGGGCAAAAGGATTTGCTTTTTTGAAATCGGGAAGAAGGGTTTCGCAACTACGTTCGGTTTGGATCCAGCCGTTTTCAAATCCTAACTTCAAAGCGTAATCCTGCGCTTTCTCAAATTCTTCTTCGGTAACCTCTCGGTTAATTTCGGAAAACTCTTTTGCCTTAAAGGCGGGAAAATACTGATTCAGTAGGCTGATATAGATATTTTTATCTATCCCGGCAACAATATCTAGCGCCCGATAGCTGTTTTCTAAATTATCGGGAAGAACTAAGTGGCGGACAATAAGTCCCTTTTTTGCCAGCTCATCTTTTATTTCTAAATTGCCGACCTGTCGGTACATCTCCGAGATTGCTATTTTAGCAATCTGCGGATATTTTTTTATACCGGAATATTTCCACCCAGTTTTATCAATGCCGTATTTAAAATCCGGTAAATAAATATCGATCAGGCCGGTCATTTCTTTAATAATTTCTACCGACTCATATCCGTTTGAATTCCAAACTATCGGTATTTTCAGACCGTTTTTTTTGGCAATAATTAGCGCTTCTTTTATTTGCTTAAACCAAATTGTCGGCGTTACCAAATCGATATTGACGCTTCCCTGCTTTTCGAGATCGAGTATTATTTCTGCTAATTCTTGAGAGGTAACTTCTCGATTAAATAAGCCCTCTTGGGAAATTTGATAATTTTGGCAAAAAACACAACGTAAATTACAGCCGCTGAAAAATACTCCCCCGGCCCCGTAAAAGCCATTTTCGCGGCTCACGGGGCAAGCTCCTTGCCTTTTATTTCCCGCCAGCGGTGGCTCTTCGCCAAAATGTTTGCCATACCAGGCAATTTTCATCATTATTATATTCGTTTAATTTTTAGCTAATAATCGGCTTACCAGTGACAATGTCTTGAATCATCTGTTCAGGGATTCCTTTTTTTCTCGCTTCCGCGATAAATTTCTCTTCGGTAACCATTAGAGGAGGAAATTGATAATAACCCGGAATTAGACCGGCGCCGCACATTAATTCCCATTTGTTTTCCCTCTCATTAAATTCCACCCAGGCAACAAATCTGCCGAATCTTCTTCTTTCTGAATCTGGATCGCCGTTATCCACAATCATGTGCAGAAAATAATTCCTTTTTAAGTTACATGCTTGGACAATATAAGCTTCAATTTGTTTATTGCTTAAATGCGCAAGATCGTCAGTCGTAACATCATCTATTTCTTCGGCTGTTAACGAATTGATTGCCTGTTGAATTTTTTCTTTAATAGCCATCTTGGTTACTGTTTAATGATTAATCTAACGGTTCTATGGTTAATCTAATAATCTCATTTATATTATCATCTTTTACTGCCTTAACCCGATGTCGATAATTACATTTTTGACACTGATAATAGATTGTATATTGGCTGTTTTTAACAGTAACACCAATCGGCTCCATCAATCCGCCGCAATCTGAAGCGCGATCACCGGGATCAACGTCAACATGTTTCGACCATAAACAATATGAACAATGATCGGTATAACCATCACCGATTGTTTCTTTCCCGCATTTCCGACAAGTAAAGTTTTCTTTATTTCTTATAAACACCATATTCTTTTATTTTTTCCTTGTCGGTAGTTCGCCACAAAGATATTTTTCTTTAACGAAATTACTAAAATCGACCATTTCTTTCTGATATCGTCTAAGCATTTTTTCTAATCGCATTTTCATATCAGGTTTCATATTTTCTGGAACAGGACGATAATCTCTGCCACCGTTATGGATTTCGAATCCTCCTTGGCCGCAGGAATTAACAACTAAACGAATATCCGAACTTGCCTTTCTGTTTTGATAAAATTCTTTTACCAACCCAATAAGGATTTTTCTGATTTTTTGCGTCTCTTCAAACCATCGGCGGTATTCCTCTGTTTCTTCATTTTTCGAACATTCTTTTGCCGCTTGCCAGTATTCACTTTCCGGAACGTTTGTCATTCTTCTCATCTCTTCCAAGCTAACGTTGAGTCTATCCGCATAGCGTTGGAATATTTCATTTTCTCCGACAAATCTCTGCTCTGGCTCATCAAGAACTGCGACTCTCATCCATGGCGCCGGCAATCCTGTATCTAAATGACCTTCGCAAGAAGCGGTAGTCGGGAATCCCGCCAAATTAAAAGCAATAACCGCCTTTTTAATACCTGCATCAATCGGCGCGCCTAAATTATCTGCCCATGTGTCGATTTCTTTTTCTTTCTCTCGCCAAACAACCTCTTTTTGTTTTCTTAAAGAAACTGCGCCAATATTTTCACTTTCGCCAATCTCTTTGTTTTCTGGTTGCTGTTCGTCTTCTGCGCGTATTTTCTCGGACATATTAATCTTTTATTGTTATCACCGGCGACAGTTTTGATATTACCCTATTATTAAGAGACCCACCTTCGCTTTAACGAGCTACGGCAGGGCAAAGCCCGGCGACGTTGATTATTATACATGAAAATTATTTTCCCGTTTGTAAGTAATATTGTCCAGTTTATTGTTTATTTTTTGCTTGTCGGATATTGCCAGTTTGGATTTTTCCACGAACTTTCTCATCGCCGATATTGTTTGATCATAAGTCGTTAAATCAACAGGATATGGGGTGCCATCTTTTCCGCCATGAGCAAACGAATATCTTGCCGGATCTTCGTAAGACGGTTTGGCGCCGTAGATAATTTCGCTGACTAGCGCCAAGGCGCGGATCGTCTTTGGCCCAACCCCTTCGGTCGCCAGTAATTTTTCATAATTTTCCGGCTTATAATCGCACAACTGCCACAATATTCTTTCCAGATAACGGCTTTTAGAGAAATCTTCTCGGACAACCGGATGGGTAGTGAACTCCTTGCTTTCTAAATTAATAAATTTCAGCTTCAAGCGTTGCTGGCCGATCGGCAAAGAATATTCCGCCATTTGCGATAAAGGGGCGCTATATTTCCTTAGCAGTTGGATATCTTTCATCAAGGTATTGAATCCTTGTGTTGATACCAGGTCGCGGGAAATGACACGGCTTTTATCGCTCGATTTGGCGGTCATATTCAATACATTTTTAAAACAAACCTCGCTTTCAATTGCCGAGTGCGGTTCAACGATCAGATCTTTTACGTTTTTTGAATACCAATGATAGCGCCGTGCCGTTTGGCTCGCCTGATTCATCCCCTGCTGGACAACCGCCCAGACGCCATTTTTAGAAAAGAAAAAGCTATGATGATAAATTTGAAATCCGTCCTGTATCAAGGCGCTGTCCACTTTTGCCGCCATTTTTGAATTATAAACAAGGTTGTTGGTATTTTCGTAAGGTAATGCCAGCCGTTCGCCCCAGTTAGTGATTTCGTCCGGAGTTTTTCTCGATGTCTTTCCCTTACCGCCGCAAATAAAAATTCCCAAATTACGCTCTTCTCCGCGGATCGCTTCCTTCAAAGCGGCGGTAAGAATCGTCGTCAGCCCCGAAGCATTCCAATCAAACGCTAAAACCGTCCCCAGCGATTGAAACCACGCCGGATCGCTAATCCGTTTGATAAATTCGTCTGGACCGTCTTCTTGGACAATCACTCTCACCATCTCCCGTCCCAATTTGACCATCCGATAATAAAGCCAAGGCGGACATTTTCCGGTATCCAAACCGAAGGTAGCAATGCCTCTCTGAATCATAATAACAGGTTAAACGGCTATCAATATTACTCGTCGGGAAGCGCTTTCTTTCGCGGTAAACCCATCGAGGTATAAGGGATTTTAATTGTCGAATTGAACAGGATAGTCGCCTCTCTGATTATTTTCTTGTCCTTAATCTGGCGGTATTTAATTCCTGCTTTTTCAAATCGGGTTTTCGCGTCTTTTCCGTATTCCGGATCTTTGGCGGCGAAAACCACATTCTTGATTCCCGAGTTGATGATAATCGTCGTACAATCAAAAACTCTGTTTTGCGGACTGCGATAACTGCAGGGCTCCAGTGTTGTATAAAGAATCATTTTTTTATCGATAATAATCCCTTCTTTTTTTGCTTTTTCAATTACCAAGTCTTCGGCATGGCGGATCCCATCATCGGCGCTTGCCGAGGCAACAATAATTTCGTTTGCTTTTACGATACAGGCGCTAACTGCTCCTTCCGGATCCTTAGAGGTTTTTGCCAAATTAAATAAGCGATGAAATACCTCTCCGTCTTCCAGGATATTTTTGCGGTTGGTAATTTTATTAATCTCTTTTTCGATCAGATTCAAGTCGTCAAGATACGGATTATCTTTCCAGGCAACGGTTAGCGCTTTAAACAACTCACGGTCATAGTTGAATAAATCGGTTTTTGAGGCGTTAAATCTTTTTAGAAATATCGCTCCTTCGTGATAATAGCCCAATATTAAATTATTCAGGTTGTGGACGATATCTGCCGATTTAACCATTAATGCCTCTTTAGTCATTTTGGGAATGTTTCTTAAAACTTCGGCTTTGCGCATTTTCCAGGTAAATATCTTCGGCGCCTCGGTTATTTCCTGAACAATGTTGGCAACCTTTCTGCCAAACTCGCTTTCAATCCTTTCGCGGGTAACCGAACAGTCCTCGACAATGTCGTGAAGCAAGCCGGCAACGACTGTTTCCTCGTTGGCTCCGGCTTTTGCCAATAATAAAGCAACGGCTAAGGGATGGACAATATATGGTGTCTTTCCATCTTTGCGTTTCTGCCCCTCATGGGCCCATATGGCAAAATCAATCGCCTCTCTGACTTTTTGCGAATAGATCATAGGTTTACCAGCTACAAACCATATTAACAGTTCCTATTCCGCCGGATTGCCGGAAACAGGCTTATTCCATTTGCAGCCAATTTTATCGGCACGGGCGTCTTTTTCGCTCTCGCTAAACTCCTCCTGATACAAACCTCCTTCCGAAGAGGTCCGGCTAACCGCCAGTCCTTCTTTTACCATTACAATACCAATATTATCTTCGCCGATAAAGGCATAGCGTAAATACCGGCACCACTGGTCTTTATCTGTTGGTCCTTTTTCTAAGCGCACCTTTTTATTAAGAGCCAGCTTTTCCATTCGCTTTGTCGCTTCCCCGTAACACGGATAACCACGTTCGTCGGCATCAAATCCCAGGATACGAACACTATATCCGCCTTCAATCAGAAAAGTATCTCCATCAATTACCTTAGTCACTAATCTCACGCTATTATCCGGAAGATCAGGAATATTTTGGCAACCTGTAGCGCTTTCTTTATCCGGAGTACTCTCCTGATTAATGAATGCCGTATATAAAGAAATGAAAATAGCGATTATCGCAACCAATAGAGAAACGATTTTTTTGGGAGTTATATATTGTTTAACAGCCATTGAGAATGAAGAAATAAATAATATATCCGGCAATAATTGCCAAAGTGGTGTTTATAAGAGAGCCGATAATAAAAATATAGAAAAATATCCTGCCGAAAACGGCTCCCGCCCATTGCTGGTAATTACCGATTGTTTTCATGGCAATCCAGCCGGCAACGAATTTTACCATTGTTACCAGCGTTTCGAACGGATCGGGATAAAAAATAGTCAGCGAAATTAACGTCGCGCTAATAAAGAATATTGTTTCAAACGCGCCGATAATTGAGGCGAACATCCACAACCTCTTTCTTTTATAGTTAACCAGATAGATACTGGCCAACTCCGACCGGAAGCCGTCGGTGTTGGCTCCTTCCGCCTTAATCCGGTCGGCAACTTCCTTAAGCGCCGGAGTCGATTTCTCCACTTGGCGGTTAAACCACCCCAATAGGTTTCGGACAAACAGCTGGGAGATAAGAAGCGCCAGTACTCCAAATAAAACAGCGATAATTATATTCATATCAGCAATCTTAATGGTAATATTTAATTATACCGCAATTATCGATGGACGGTTATTGTTAAATAAATTAATAAAACTGTCGTCCGAATCGTATAACTAACCGTGTAATCTGCTTGCCGTTATTCGGTATGTGTCTCTTTTTCGTTCGATTCGTCTCCCAGCTTCAGTCGGATTTTCTATACTCTTGCCTGTAATTTTTTCATTTCCCTTTCGATTTCTTCAAGCTTCGGTTGAGCCACATTAAAAATTGCCGGCAAATCACTCCCGCCCCTAACTGGCTTTGCTACCCGCTCTTCAATAATATCAATAAACTCAGCGACAAGACTATCGGCCTTTTGAACCATGCTTCGCTCTGAAGGATAATCCTCGCCGATATTTTTTACCCGCCGATAGCTCATATCGACGCTAAACTGAAGATCGTTGTACTTTTTAGCAACTGCGAACTCGGCGCCAAATGCCTTTTTTATTCCCCCACTAATACCCGTTATCGGACAATCGGCGATAAGGGCGTTTATTTTATCGCGATATTGCGGCTCTAGTCCCATCATCCTCAAGCTAGTCGCCAATAAACTTAGCGCCGCACTTTGTTCCAATACGACATCGTTATATTCCTCCCTTTTTACGTTAACTAAAGCGCGCAAAGGGGCGGCAACCTTCCCTAACCTTTTGCCGAAAATGGCGCCGTATACGTTATAACTTGACTCGGTTCCATGTTTGCTGGCAACGTATAAGCTGTTTCCACACTGATAATCGCCGGCATAATAAGCAGCGGCGATTTCCGATTTTGCCCGGTCAAAACATATCGCCTGCAAGTCAGATAAAGCATCTTTATAGAGCTGGGTGATTTCATCTCTTTTCCCGACATTCCATGGCCAGTGATATAATCTTTCCAGATCTTTCAATCTTTTTTCAACAACGCTTTGGCGTTTTAACTCGGTTCCATCAACGAAACTCCGCGCTCTCTCGCTTAAACGGTGAAGATAATGGCCCTCTTCATGCTCCAGCGTCCCCCGGCTATCTTTTTTAAAAGCCACTAACCGAGAGTTGCCAATATGCCTTGGTAGCTTACCGCCACGAACATAAAAATTCTCATTAGTGCTAAAAAATCCGTTTCTGGAACCGCTATATTCGCCGTCATACAAGGCATCAATATCGCGGTCGTCCGACATTTCTAATTCGATAAAGGGTCCTCTTTTATGATAAACTACTGTTCCTACGGGAGGGGCAAGTTTTGCTTTGCCTTTAGTATTACACGCAATAAATAACGCCCGGCCGACTTCTTCGGGCGTGCCGGTTAAGCTCTCCTGCCCCATTTGATCTTCTATCCGTTTTACCACGGCCTCGGCATCAAGATGGTCTTGCTCGGCATACATTATTGTTTTAGTAAAAATTATTTTCTGTATCGACGACATTCCTTCTATGTGCTTGGCTACTTCCGGATATTTTCCTTCAAGTTCGGGTGGTACCAACCCCGCCGAAAGCATTTCGCGTACATCACTCCAGGGCAAGTCGCCGGCTCTTTGATACTCGGAAAGAAGTTCCTGCCCGAAAACCGACCCGCGGCGGTAAATTTCTTGCCACATCTTTTCGCTGATTCTCTCCCTCGTGACCGATTTGTTTTCTTCCGCCTCCTTTAATTTCTCTGGGTCATCCCGATTCTCCCTAACTTCTTGAGAGGAGTTAACCAGCGCTTCTCGGTCCTCCGGCGATATAAATTTTCTCGCTTCGCCAAGTCCCGGCATATTATTTATCTTCGCCGTACTTCTTTTTAATATCAGCGAATTTATTCTCCGATTCTTTTAATCTTTCCCGGCATTTTTTAATCAGCTCCATTCCTTTTTCGTATTTCGCTAACGCCTCTTCCAAGTCGATATTATCTCCCTGAAACCACTCGTTTATTTTTTCGATTTCTTGATATGCTTCGGTGAAGCTAAATTTTTTTTCCGCCATATTTTTGTAAGCGAACGGCTATCCACCACTCGCAATTAGGGATTAATAATTTTTTTGATTTCCGACGCGGTTTTCCCCCGATGATATTTTGTTGTTATTTTCTGGCCTATTTTTAATCGCGAGGTATCTTTAATTACGTTGCCGCTATCATCAAAAACAACCGAATATCCTTGCTTCAGGCGAACTGTCGGACTGGATAGTTGCAACTTTTCTTCGCTTGTTTTTAATAAAACGTTCAGCTGTTTTTGCCACTTCTGTATATTATCAAAAATCCCCCGACTAATCACCCTGTTCAATTCTGATTCCCGACCCATTAAAATTTTAATACGGCTGATATTGTTTATAAATTCTCTGGCAAGAAAATTAAAACGGTCATAATAATTCCGAAACGCAGTATTTAGCCCTTGTTTTAAAGTTGCCAAAAAATTAATCTGATTGGAAACAATTTGACCGGCAAGCTGGCCGATATTCCGTTCGAGTTCCGGAATTGCATTAGACGCCATTTCCCAATTTTCAGAAATAATCTTCGCCGCATGAGTTGGCGTAGAGGCACGAACATCGCTTGCCAGATCGGCCAATGTTGTATCGTCTTCATGGCCAATGCCGGTGAGAATTGGGATTTTTGATGAGAAAATCGCTTTTACGATTTCTTCGGAATTAAACGCTTTTAAACTTTCCCAATCGCCGCCGCCACGGGTGATTACCAAAACATCCATTTTTTCTGCGCTTTGGTTAAACCACTTAATCGCTTCGATAATTTCATCGAGAGCAGAATGGCCTTCTACCCGCACATCATAAAAAAACACGTTAAATCCAAATTCTCCTAAGCGGGTTAAAAAATCCTTTTTTGCTCCCCGCCCGAATTGAGAAGTAATCAGTCCGATTTTTCCTACAAATCGCGGTAATGATTTTTTTACGTCTTCGTTAAAATATCCGGCAGATGTCAGTTGTGTTTTTAAGAATTCGAATTGTTTTTTCAATTCCCCTTCGCCGACCAATTCGACCCGATCAACATTGAATTTAAAATCGCCTGATTTGCGCCATATCGTCGGATAACCGACAACCACTATTTCCATTCCTGGTTTCAAGTCAACGCCGATATTCCGATTTATCCAGTCGGGAATAAAACATTTTAAAACCGCTTCTTGTTTGTCAACCAGGTTGAAATAAATCCCCGAGGGATATTTGCCGATTTTTTCGCCGACTTCGCCCTTTACTGCGACTTTTCTGATTCTTAATATCTCGTTAATAAATTCCAGAAACTCGCTAACGGTAAAAACCGCATCGTTTTTGCCCTCTGGCGATAAAAATTTTCTTATCTCTCCGATTTCTTTAGCCATAATCGGATTATATTCCTTTTCGCTTCCATAATAAAATTTGGCGTACTTTACAAAGCGCCACAAGTTTCCCTGTGGCGCTTTCTGCTACCTGTAGAACAAGCAGGCATTGGCCCCATTGGGGCCGACCCGCTTGCAGCCGATTCCGGGCGGCAATGCGTTCAGGCATCGAGCGGGTACCGCTGGCTTATTCGACCAACTCACCCCTGACCCCGGGTTGGTCGTTGACTGACAACGGCCGGCGCCAGCCACATTGCCGCCCGATCCCCAAGCGGCGAAGTGGCCGATTGCTTCGCTCCTGCTTTCGGTCCAGTTGAGATACACATCCCAACCGGACGCATTTCTTTTCGGCCGGTATAATACCGCGGCCGAAATCGTCCGATAGCCCCACTGGGTTTTCCAAAAATTCAACGGGGCCCGCACGCAAATTTCTACCCTCTCGCGGGAGTAGAAATCTCCCTCGGCCGGAACTCCCGACCGATAGACCGGTTCTTGAAGGGCCGGCACCGAAAAAAACTCACGAAAATGAGTTCAATAACGGCTATCGACAATACTTATTCTAGATTAACGCCTTTTCGAACCGGCGATTTACTTCTTCCCAATTAACGATGTTCCAGAATGCCTCTATAAATTTTGCTCTCTCGTTTTTATAGTCGAGGTAATAAGCATGCTCAAAAACATCAATTACCAGCAGGATCGGAAACTGCGGATATAGGTTGGCATTGTGTTTTTCTACCTGCGCAATTATTAGTCGTTTTGTTGTTGGGCATACCGTTAAGGCCGCCCATCCGGAACCCTCGACGGTCATTGCCGTTTGGGTAAACTCCTTTTTGAATCTTTCAAAACTTCCGAATTCGCCTACAATCGTTTCCTTTAATTGTCCGTTTGGTTCATTTATCTCTCCCGTCGATGGCTTTAAATTAGCCCAAAATAATGAATGAAAAAAATGACCACCGATATTAAACGAAAGCTCTTTCAAGCTAGCTTTCATGTTAATATCCGTATTGTCAGCTCGCGCTTTGGCTATCTTTTCCAAAATAGTGTTTGCGCCGTTAACATACGCCTGATGATGTTTTTGATAATGAATCCTTAATTGCTCCTCCGACATATACGGCGATAATTCGTCATATTTGTAAGAGAGATCGGGAAGAATATATTTTTCATTATTCATAACTTTTGTAATAATCGATTTATCTTTGTTTAACAATAATCTTTATTTATTTGCCCCAGATTGATTTTTAAGCTGGTCTAGTTCTTTTTTCATTTCCATCATTTTTATCTCCCTTCCGACCATTAATCTTTGGACCGCCTCTAGCTCGTCGACTTTTTTTTGTAATTCGGTTTTGTTCTCTTCTAACTCTTTCGTTCTTAAGCGGACATGTTCATCAAGACCCTGGTTAACGATTTCTAATTCTTCGGTCCGCGCCCTGACCCTGACTTCCAAAACCTCTTTCGCTTCTTTCAGGCATTCGTTTAGATAAATAAACTCTTTCGTTTTTTCTCTAAGGCGCTTGGCAAATAAATTAGTTCCCAGGCCAAGGAAGAAAAAAAGACCGGCGGAAAAAGCGATTGTGACCAGAAAATAATACGGATTTTTAAAAGCGTTTTCGCTTTCCATAAACGGCTGATGCCTAATCAAGCCAAAGCCCTCTAAAAGCAAAAGTGATGAATAAAAAAAGAAGGAAAGAAAAACTATCAAAAAA
>CAZUEG010000004.1:0-14069 GCA_964619495.1 uncultured Candidatus Saccharibacteria bacterium
ATAAAAAAACTCCCTCTTGGAGTTTCTTATCCTATTTGTTATTGGTTTTTTTGAAACTACCGCCAGATTTACCACCGGTTTTGACGATCCGAACATTTGTACGACTACATATGTGTCATTTCCCTGAAAGTCCCCCTTTAAGACGGCAATTCCCGTTTCCCGATACCTCGAATTGGCAATATTGGCATAATGAGAAGGCGAATTAACCCACGCCCTAAATGTTTCTTCGGAATCAATGAAGCCGATTGCCAGATTTTCTCCGGCATAACGATAGTTATAGTTTGCTTTTTTTATCCAGAACCAGGGAGTAATGCCGGCGGGGCTGTTGTGGCTGAAATAATCGTTGTTTAGCATGTCTTGAGCTTTCAAATGCGCCGCTTGGGTCAGTTTGGCATTCTCTTTTAACGGCAACAATCCCGTTTCTTTCCGATTTTCATTTGTTAATGCGAACAGCGTTTGGCTGGAAATATCGGCAAAGAAATTAGTTTTTGGCAAAAGAACCAGATACGAAGCGCCAACGATTTTTAATATTGCGAGAAGGATAATGTAATAAATCAGAAAGCGGCCGGATAAAAGCCGCGGACGGAATTGGTTTTCCGCCGTAGGGATTAATAATAATTTAATTTTTTTTCTTATATCTTTTGTCATCTCGTAGAGATTATACAACTGATTCTCCATATTGTCAAGTTACGATTTTAACAAAAAAGCGCGGCTCGCGCGATAATAATTTATGGTATTAATTTATTTTCAATTCGAAGCCGGGGGCGGTTATCTCTACGCGGTTCCCGCGCTTAAGCTGCCCGCTTAAAAGTGAATTTGCCAGTAAATTCTCCACGCGGTCCTGGATTACTCTTTTCATTTCCCGGGCGCCAAAAACAGGGTTATAGCTTAACCCGACAATCTCCTGCTGTAATTCTGTCGAATAAACGAATTCGATATCTTTTTCTTTCAAATTCTTTTGAATTTTTTTAAGCTGCAAAGCGGCGATCTGCAGCAGGTTTTCCTGCGATAACGGTTTAAACACAACAACGGCGTCAAATCGGTTGATAAACTCCGGCCGAAAAATTGCCTCTTTAAATAAATAATCAAGAAGCTTGGATTTTACTCCCGACCATTCTTCTTTGCTTTTTAACGCCTCAAGAATTACCTGATAGCCGGCGTTGGATGTGGCAATGATTATCGTGTTTCGGAAATCCACCTTCCGGCCCGCGCCATCGGTCAGATACCCCTCATCCAGTACCTGCAGGAATATATTAAGGATATTTAAGTGGGCTTTTTCCAGCTCATCCAACAAGACTAAAGCAAAAGGCATTTCCCTGACTTTAGTAGTCAGTAGCCCCTCTTCGCCTCTTGCGCCAATCAATCTCCCGATATCGTTGATATTTTGGAACTCCGACATGTCCAAACGAATCATTCTCTCTTCAGAGCTGAAGTAAATCGCCGCTAAAGCTTTGGCAGTTTCGGTTTTACCGACACCGGTGGGACCAAGAAAGAGAAATGTTCCCATTGGCGCGTTTCTCGCACCGATTCCGGCGCGGGCGCGCCTCAACGCTCCGCCAATCTCCTTAACTGATTCTTCCTGATTGATGATTCGTTCATGAATCAATCCCTCCATATTCATTAAGACTTCTCTTTCTTTCGTTTCAATTTCCCCTACGGGGATCTTGGTTTTGTTGGTTACCACCCTAGCGACATGTTCGGGAAGGACGATTTGATACTTCATTTGCGACGCATAAACCATCACTTCTTCCAAAAGCTCCATTGCTTTTTCCGGAAAAGGCGTTGAAGGGATATATCTTTCGGCAAGAGAGATTATGCTCCTTAAGGCCGGAAAGCTTACTATTTTTCGGTATCGCTGCTCCAATGTTAGGCATAGATTTTCCAATAATATTAGCGTGTCTTCCTCGGTAACATCACTGACCTCCACTTTTTCAAAAAGGCTTAATAGAGACTGGTTCTGCTCGATATTGCGGTGCAACCCGGAGAATGTCGTAATGGCGATAACGCGGAAATTCGGCTGGGATAAATAAGGCGAAAATATTCCCGAGATATCGATCATCCCCAGTTTCGCCGTTTCCGAAATAAAATTATGCAAATCATCGATAACTAAGATTATGTTTCCGGCTTGCGTTATTTCCCGGAAAATTTTATCAAGCAGAGATTCCGCTTCATCGATATTGCCGGCTTGAGCCAGTAAAGACGGCAGATTAAGCTGGATGACCCGCCGATAGTTGATTGTCGGCATACTTTCGCCGAGAGCGCTTTTCACGGCAATCGCCTGAACAATGCTTCTTCTTCCGCTCCCCGGTTCGCCGACGATCAGGGCTTCGTTGTTTTCGTTTTTTGATAAAATTCTTTCAACTTCACTTATCTCTTCAATATGGCCAACCGTTTCCGGGTATCCCCGCCTTTGCGCTAAATCCGTTAAATCGGTTGAAAATTGATCAAGGGTAATTGTGTAGCCTGATGCCCAGCTCTTTCCCATCGTTCCCATCCTCATTAGATTTTGCCATTCCCAAAATCGTTTCGATTCGCCGATCTTTTTATCCAGATATTCCTGCCATCTTATCAGGTGTTGAATATCGTACGGCTTAAGACGGTAGCGAATCAATACGTCTTTGACAAACGAATCGCCGGCGGCTATCGCCGCCAGAAGATCCCCGGCGGTAATTTGGCGGTGTTTTTTTTGGCTGGCGATTAAAACCGCGTTATTTATCGTATCAATAAATTCCTGGTGATATCTCTGATTGTCATCCGGCAGAATATTAGCCAATTGCTTATTAACCGCTTCTTTCATCGACCGGTAGTTCAAAAGCAACCGGTTAAAAACAAATTCAAAGCGATCGTCATTCTTTAATAAAAAATGCAATAAAATTGTACTGTGGATCAAAACGCCCTTCCTTCTGGCGAATAAAAAGGTTTGTTCAATTGCCGCCGCGGCGTTGATATCCAATAGAGTGGCGATGTTCAGCGAGGGATCGGTTATTAAGTCGCTCAATTGGTTCTCTTTTTTACAATCTATTATCTCTTGCCCGTTAAACAATTTAACAATCCACATCAGTAGCCCCGCCGCCGTGATTATTAAAGACAGCCCCGCGATCCGACCCACCGCGCTAATCGGATAATTACTGAAAGCCAAAACATAAAAAAATAACAAGTACGCTACGAAGGCCGCCAATCTTAGGTATCGGCTCAATATTTCCGAATAGCGAAAAACAGGCCAATAAAAGTAATGGACATAGCGGATGATCCGGATATCATTTATATCGAAAAAGAAATCCTGTTCTTTATTCATAAAGATAATAACAGCTCAAATCCCAAAATAAATAGGATTATTATCGCCAAGGGCAATAAGAACCATCCTAAAAAAGTAAATAACCCGGCAACAAAAATGATAATCTCGAAAGCGATGCCAATGACAACTAATACCGTTCTGACAATGACGCCGATAATTCTGGATATCAGATTAGAAAAAAACGCCGACAGATAACGGTTAATATCAAAACCCCGGCCGTAAGACCAATAATACCGGTGCCAATAAGAAAAATATGT
Organism: uncultured Candidatus Saccharibacteria bacterium; assembly: GCA_964619495.1. Lineage (GTDB taxonomy): Bacteria > Patescibacteriota > Minisyncoccia > Minisyncoccales > GWA2-46-15 > CAZUEG01. Next base: position 3,553 of record CAZUEG010000004.1, read on the forward strand.
TTTTATAAGGAGGCCTACGGAAAAATAATTCAGGCCGAAGATAAGATAGTTCCGCCAAATTTTAAGAATCTTTACCGGGGCATTATAAAAATACCACTTTATAAATAGCCATGCGATGTTGGATTTTAACCACGATATGGCGCTGATAATTTCGTTAGTCATTAGGATATTATACAATTCGCAGATATTACCGCAATATCAATTATTTAACAGCGAAAAAGGTTGAAAAGTTAGCTATTGACATGAAGTTTCGGTTAACTATAATTACAGTGAAATTTAATAACCGATGATATTTTTTGAACTTTAAAATATCATCATAACCATAAAAAGGTCGCGTAAGGCGGTTCAAGAAAAATCTTGCGCAATGAGGAAAAGATATTACATAACGCGCGTTGATTTTCTGAAATTTGTCAGTTATTTTTTCGAATAAGCAGATACTTTATGGATTACGATGCATCTTTCGATCCTTATCTCCTTCAGGCCGATGAGGACGACGAAACAGATACTCCTGACGAATTAGAGGAAGAAGAATGGGCCGAGCCCGCCGAAGAAGAGCTCGGCGATATTCCTCCGGAGGAAGGAGAGTAAATGAAACAAAAAAAATAGCCCCGACGCAAGGTCGGGGTTGTTTTTTTTTACAAGCTCCCCTTAAGAACATGGCTTAAGATGTACCAGGCGACAAAGATGACGATTATTATAAATGTCAAATAATCAATTCCTTTCATGGATAACGATTATTTTTTGATAATTATCCGGTACACGCTATCGATCATATCGCCGCCGGCATATCCGGCAATAAAGGCAATTGCCGCGCCGTATCCGGTAATGATAAAGCCGGCGTTAAGCTCTCCCAGGGCGCCGGCGGTTAGGGTACCGACAACTCCCGATATGAACATCATCACCAAAAAATACGCCACATCAAACCCGACATTTTTATAGGAGTACTGATGTTTAATGAAGCCCAAAATCCCTCTAACCACTCCCCCGCCGAACCCGGCAATAATGATCGCTAACGACATATGTATTTATTTAAGTCTTGCCATTATTATATCACACCTGCCGCAAGATAATATATTTCCGGTCCGCTAGCTTTTTATCCCCCTTCGCGGAAAACCGTGAGCGTGAGCTCGCGGATGAACGCGAAGTAAATTTTCCGCTTCGGCGGGATTTTGCTCCCGACGAAACGCGGGAGAAGATACCCCGACCCGCTTCGCCAAAACTTCAGCGAGGCAAGCCGTAGGGTCGGGGAGCTTCATCTTTAAGATTCTTTGCCGGCGGCTGCTTTTTATCGCAAACCGATGGACTTCGTCACGAACCTTTAGAAGCAACGGTTTTATAGACTCAATAATCACCTTGCTCGATTTTTTAGTTTTTAACGGATACACCAGTTTATCGTTTCCATATTTAGATATCCCGGTAATGGGTATGTTTATTCTAATATCTTTTAGGGTCTTTTCTATAAAGCGGATTTGCGGAAGGCCGCCGTCAATCATTATTAAATCGGGAAACGGCCATTCCGGATGACCGAATCGCCGGCGGATTACTTCTTCTAGGGCTCTTAAGTCGTCATTTTTCGGCGCTTCTTTGATCTTAAATAAACGGTAATAATTCTTATCAGGCAAACCGTTAATAAATGTTACCATTCCTCCAAACGTTTCTTGGCCGGCCAAATGAGATATGTCATAACCTTCAATCCGGCTGATTCCGCTGCCATATACGCCGTTTCCCCCTTCTTGAGTTATTAAGGCAACGTCCTGAATATGTTTTAATTCTTTTAATTGCAGTGGATTTTGCTTTTTGAGACACTTAAGAAGCGTTTTTTTACGACCCCGAAGAAATAGTTTCAGGTTGCGGATATTATCTTTGTATTCTTCAGACGAGATTTTACCTACGCATATTCCCGGACATAAACCGATCTGGTAATCAAAACAGGCTCGGCCCCTGTCCGGCTCGCACGTTGAATAAGGGAAAATTCTCCTTAATATTTTTAAGGCATTATTTATCAAAGCTTGGCTTTGGTAAGGGCCAAAAATATCATCTTTTTTTATTACCGCCTTTAACGGTTCCAGGTCATGGGCGCGCATTAAGTAGGGACGCGGATATTCGGTATCTTTAAATACAACGTATATAAAAGACCGATCGTCGCGGTCCTTAACGTTATATTTCGGCCATTTGGATTTAATTTCATTTGCCTCCAAGATTATTGCCTCTAAAACGCTATCCGTTTTTTTGTAAGTAATAAATTTTGCCATGGCAATCATTTCTTCAATCCGCGGATCTTGTTGCTTTTGGAAATAACTTAAAACCCGCCGTTTTAATAAGGTGGCCCTGCCGATATAGAGTATTTTTCTATCTTTGTCGAGAAAGCGATAAATGCCGGGCGATAATGGCAGTTTTTTTGCTTGATCAATTAACTTCATGAAAGCATTTTAAAAGATTTCGTGGAGATCAACGTTTTTTGAAACTTCCGCCGCTCGCTCCCTTTCGACTTCTTGCTCCAATAAGAAAACTTTTGCTTCTAAGCAAGCGATCATGTTTTCTCTACCATACCAATCTCCAGTTTGTGTTTTTACCCTGATTACCGTTTCCATATTCGTCTTTAATAATCTTAAAGATTCACGGCAATGGAAAAACGCTTTTTTATAATCCTTCTCTGATTCATAAAACACAAAACAATAATAATTAAGTTCCGGGTCGTATGGCGCTAGCTCAACCGCCTTCAAGCACATCGCCTCCGCCCTCTTTCTGTTCTCCGGTTTCTTGTCCAACAGCAATGCTAAATTCAAATGATATGTCGGATCAATTGAGCCGAGAGATATCGTTCTCTCGCCGGCAAATTCAGATTCATGTTTTATTCCGATCCAATCCCATACCGCAGCGCGATACTGATTACCATACTCGCCGGCAACGATCCACGGGCATCCCTTATTAGCCTTTACAAGTTCTTGGTCTTTTAGCTCTACCGGCTTTGAACTCTCGGGGAATTCAATAATACGAAAATTAGAATAATCAAAAGGTATAACTAGCTTGCCGGTAACGGTTTTTAACACAGGAAAAAAATGGCCGATCCGAGCGCCGCCGAGTGTTTCTTCGCCGATCATTTCTTTCATAACGGCATGGATAATTGCTCCTTGGCCATACAATTAACTTCTTTTTGATGAACTTGGGATATCTTATATGCCCCTAATTTGTATTTCCAATATTTTTCGCAATAAACCACCTTACATACTTGTGTAAATATCAGTGTTTGTAATTCTTCTATTTTTTCCACATTCCCCTCCTCTTTAGCGTTCAGTAGGCCTTGCCTTAATCTCTCAATTCCCTGCCATTTATCGGGAAAGAATTTCTTAAACGCCGCTTCCGCTCCCGCTGAATGGAATTCGCTGACAAATGCTTCCGGAATGTCCGACAGATACCACATTTCCTTTTCTCCCCTTGCGATAATCGCCTGTTTGATATTTTTGGCAAATGATTTTTTAATGTTAGGAATCACCACTAAGCTGTCAACCAATTCCATCAACCGTTCCGTCTTTTCCGGATTGGGACTAACGCCATGCTCTTCAACCATCCGATCCCGGAATGCCCACCACCGCGCAACGCTTCCTTGCCCTCTACGGTTTTCGTCCAAAGCGACAGGTTTTGTAATTGATCGGCGCTTAGCGATGCTAAATCTAAATTAGCCGGGACATCCAAATCTTCAGCGATATCCGACTGATATGTTTTAGCAATTTCTACCAATTGATTTGTATACCGGTCGTAATGCGACCGAACCGTTTCCGGCACCAGATCGCGAAAATCATATAACTGTTTTGCCCAAAACAAATATTCTCTGGCGATGGTGCGGGCAATATCGGTAAAATATACATTATCGTCCCAAGCGTCTGTTACTTCGGCGGCCTCGTTATGCTTTTCCTGAATCTCTTTAACTAATTCGGGAACATTGTTGAAAGAAAAATCAGGCGAAAGAATGATTTTTAAACGGGTGGCTTTTTTTAAAGTATCGTATTCCTCGCCGATTTTACCGCTTTTTACCGCAACCTCGACCGGTACCGATTCAATTATAAACGGCGAGTCATTGACTAGCGGAGCCTGGCTGTTTTCCAGATCAATCATATCAACGTTGTCGATAAATTCCCTAAACAGTCCTAGGTTTTCGTCTTTCATCGCTTCCGGTCTTTCATTTTCCAGTTCGCTATTAAGTTTTTTTTCAAACGATTTTGCCATACTCTGATAGTACCAAATTTACGATAACTTGATTAGCGCTATTTCGAATAGAGTAAGGTTAAACAATGGGCGCGTTTTGACAGAAGAAAAACCACGGTTATCCGCAACGCTTTAATTGTTTTTTGTCTGAGTTTTACCGGTTATGTTTTTTAAAAACTTAGACATAAGCTCTTCTTTAACTGCGTCGGGAAATTCTACAATCTGCAATTCACTTAAATCATCTTCTTGTTCGCCAAACCATATTGTTTCCCAGCCATTACTCCATAAATTTAAGGCCTTAATCGTCCCCGTGGTGATTCCGGAATTTCCCGACCTAACTTCTAGACCGCCATTATGCCAATGTCGCTTAACCGCCCAGCTATTGCATAACCTTCGCGACCGGCTGGGCTCATATTGTAAATATTATCGGTTATTGCATCAAAATAGATAAGCCAATTCCCTGTTTTTTGATAAAAACAATCGCAAATGGCCTTAATGAAATCGTTTCCAGCCCGGTTTCCTCTAAAAGTTCTCTTCTGGCTGCCGCCTGGATTGTTTCGTCTTCGGCCTCGATTTTGCCGCCATACAAATTAATCGTTCTGTCTAAATGGGGGCCCTTGCCCGAATCCGCTCTCCGTAAAATTGCGTATTGTCCCCATTTATCCCTTACCAAAACTAACGTGAAAGCTTTATTAAAATCGCAAGACCATCGCTCCCAATCCTCCGTTTTCCGCCTCAATTCATCCTCCGTCATCTTTACTCTTTCTTCCGGCAAATCATCTAAAAGTAAGTCTGCCTGCTCGGGTGAAAGCGGTCCTAGGTTCAATCTATCTATGGGTAATTCTTCTCCTTTACGCATAATTATTCTCTGTTTCTACGATACTATCCTTTATCCCAAATACTTTTTAAGATATTTTCCAGTAATTGAGTTTTTATTTTCCGCAACTTCTTCCGGAGTGCCACGGGCTACCACCCTTCCGCCTCCATCCCCGCCCTCCGGACCGAGGTCGATAATATAATCGGCGGATTTTATAATATGCATATTATGCTCAATCGTAATTACCGTATTTCCCCTGTCGACCAGCTTATTAATCACCTTTAACAGCATTTCGATATCGTAATAATGCAAACCGACAGTCGGTTCGTCGAGCAGGTAAATTGCCCGCTTGCCCAGGCGATGGGTCAGCTCTCTTGCCAGTTTTATTCTTTGCGCCTCGCCGCCGGATAAAGTGGTTGCCGATTGCCCCAGTTTAAGATATCCGAGACCGACTTCCTGGAGAACTTTCAATTTTTCCGTAATCAGGTAGTTGTCTTCAAAAAAATCCACTGCTTCATCAATTGTCATGTCTAACACTTCGGCAATATTTTTGTCTTTGTAGCGGATTTGTAATGTCTCGCGGTTAAACCGCCGTCCCTGGCAGACATCGCAGCGGACCAAGATCGGCGGAAGGAAATGCATTTCAATCAGATTAAAACCCGCCCCTTCGCAGGCTTCGCATCGGCCGCCGGATACATTAAATGAAAAACGCGATATCCGGTATCCCTTTTCCCGCGATTCGGGAAGGATGGAAAAGAAATCACGGATCGGGGTGAAAATCCCCGTATATGTCGCGGGATTGGATCTCGGCGTCCGCCCGATCGGCGATTGATCAACGACAATCACCCGGTCGATATATTCCGTGCCCGTTATTTTCGCTACATTTTCCAGTGATTTTTCAAAGTGCGATTTTATTTTTACCAGATTCTTATAAATGACGTCATAAAGAAGCGACGATTTTCCGCTGCCGGATACGCCGGTGATTACGATGAATTTCCTTAAAGGAATTTCCGTATCAATATTCTTCAGGTTATTTGCCCGCGCGCCGATAACCTTTAACGCTTCATTTGCCCTATTGCGCCGCGTTCCCGGTACGGGAATTTTCTTATCTTTACGCAAATATTTTAATGTTAACGACCGGGGAAATGCGTTATTCTTAATCAGTTCTTTAACTGCCCCGTGGGCAACCACTTCTCCTCCATGGCTTCCCGCCAGAGGTCCAAGATCTAACAGATAATCGGAAGCCATTATCGTTTTTTCGTCATGCTCAACAACGATAATTGTGTTATTCTCCTGTTTTAAAACCTTCAGAGTGTTAATCAATCTCTCCGTGTCCCGCTCGTGAAGACCGATTGTCGGCTCATCCAGTACATAAAGGGTCCCTGAGAGCTGGGATCCGATTTGCGATGCCAAGCGGATCCTTTGCGCCTCGCCGCCGGATAGAGTCTCCGCTTCGCGGTTTAACGTCAGATAGTCCAAGCCCACTTTCAGCATAAAGTCCAGCCGGTTTAAAATTTCTTTATTAAGACCGGTGGAGATTATTTTTTCTCTTTCGGTAAGTTTTTCCTCATACTCGATAAAAAACCGATAGCAGTCTTTTATCGACAGGCTTGTTATTTCGTGGATGTTTTTCTTGCCTACCTCAACAGATAATGCTTCCTTTTTTAACCGCTTTCCCCGGCAATCGGGGCAAATGGTGTTTAAAAACAGATCGGTTTTTCCCAAACCATGGCAGGTTTCGCAGGCGCCGTGAGGACTGTTAAAAGAGAATAACCGCGGTTCGACCTCGGGGAAAGCAAAATTATCTTTCGGGCAGGTCCATAAACTGGACAACAAAAACTCCTCCGGCTTTGTTTCCTCGTTCAAAACAACAGAAACCAGGCCATGGCTGTGGCGGATCGCATTTTCTACCGCTTCAAAAAGACGGCTATCGTCAATAACCATCACGCGGTCGATTACAATATCGATATTGTGGCTTTTATAACGCGAGAGAACCAGCCGCTCGTGGAGGGAAACTATTTTCCCGTCAATTCGCGCCTGGTCAAAGCCTAAAGTTAAAAAATCATAAAGCAGTTGGTAATATTCCCCCTTTCGCCCCCGTACGACTGGCGATAATATTAAGACGTTATCGGTTTTGGATTTCTTTGCTGATTCCTTTATGATATCGACCATTTCCTCGATCGACAGCTTTTTTATTTTTGTTCCGCATAATGGACAATAAACTACCCCTAAACGGGCGAATAATACTCTTAAATAGTCATATATTTCCGTCAATGTTCCGACAATTGAACGCGGATTATGGCTCAACGCCCGCTGATCGATGGCGATTGCCGGAGATAAGCCGATGATTTTATCAACATCCGGACGGTCCATTTGTCCTAAAAATTGCCGGGCATATGGCGACAATGACTCGATGTACCGCCTTTGCCCCTCGGCAAAGATTGTGTCAAAAGCCAAAGACGATTTGCCGCTTCCGGATACTCCGGTAAATACGATAAGACTGTCTTTTGGCAGCTCGGCATTTACGTTTTTCAGGTTATGCACCCGCGCTCCCTTGATAATGATTTTACCGTTCATACATTATTAATTTTTAATTTTCAATTTGATTCGCCATGCAAATAATCTTAGATTTGTAATTTTTAATCAAGATCTAATGTCTCAATGATTTAATTTTTAAACATTTAAGCATTAATTTAATTTCAAATTGATTTCATCCTTCGGTGAACTAAGGATGATACTGAGCAATGCCGAAATATCAAATTTCAAATTTAAAATTACTTTAACATTAGTTAAAGTCAATCAGCGATTCTATCTTTTTTCTTATCGTCTCCGGCTTTATGTGGTGCTTTTTATTATATGCCATCTGGACTTTTCTTCGCTTTTCAACGATGTCAATCGCTCTTGCCATCGAGCCGGTTATGTTGTCGGCATAAAGAATCACTTTGCCGTTTACGTTTCGGCTCGCGCGGCCCATTGTTTGGATTAAAGATGTTTCGCTTCTTAAAAATCCTTCCCGATCGCTGTCAAGAATAGCGACAAGCGTCACTTCAGGAAAATCCAACCCCTCTCTCAATAAATTGACTCCGATCAATATGTTAAATTTACCTTCACGGAAATCGGTGATTATTTTTGCCCTTTCGAGGGTTTTCGTATCGGAATGCATCCAGCGGCACTGATATCCTTTTTTTGCCAGAAATTCGCTAAGATCCTCCGCCATTTTTTTCGTAAGGGCATTAACAATCGCCCGGCTGTGATTTTCGACAACGATATTCAGCTCCTTTTCCAAATCGTCGATCTGGCCGACATTTATCTTATAGTCGTATACCGGTCGAACAACGATCGGCGGATCAATTAATCCCGTCGGACGAATTATTTGTTCGGCGATAACCGTGGAATGTTTCAATTCCCATATCCCCGGCGTTGCCGAAGTAAAAATAACTTGCCCGACCCGTTCTTCAAATTCCTTAAACCTTAACGGCCGGTTGTCTAAGGCCGACGGCAATCGCCATCCATACTGGGTTAATATTTGTTTCCTTGCCTGGTCGCCTTCGTACATCCCGCCGATTTGCGGAACAGCGATATGCGATTCATCAATGATTGTCAGAAAGTCAAGCTTTCCATTATTTTGGGGAAAGTATGACAATAGCGTATCCGGAGCTTCTCCCGACAGTTTTCCCGTCAAATGACGGGAATAATTTTCAATTCCATGGCAATAACCGATTGTTTTCAGCATTTCCAGATCAAATAATGTCCTCCTTTTTAACCTTTCTGCTTCCAAATAAAACCCATTTTTTTCGAAATACTCTAATCTTTCTTTTAATTCTTTTCTGATTTCTTTAATTGCCATCTCTCTCTGCGGTTCAGAAGAGACAAAATGTTTGGAGGGAAAAATAACCGCTTCTTTGATCGTTTCGATTGTCCGGCGGGTCAGGGCATCGGTAATTTTCAGACTATCAACCATCTGATCGGCCAACTCAATTCTTAAAACGGTATCGCTTGCCGCCGGCATAATTTCAAAGACATCGCCCCGCAATCGGAAATGCCCTCTTTTTAAAGCGCCAGTGGATCTCTCGTATTGAATCTTTACCAGCTGCCGCAAAAGATCGCCGCGGCTTACCGGTTTTTTGATCTCCAAGTGGATTGCCGAAGACATATAGGAAACCGGCACCCCCAAATTATAAATACATGATACGGAGGCGACGATTATCACGTCGCGGCGGGATAATAACGCGCTTGTCGCCTTATGTCGCAGGCGATCAATTTCCTGATTAATCATCGCTTCTTTTTCGATGTATGTATCAGTTATCGGAATGTATGCCTCCGGCTGATAATAATCGTAATAAGAAACAAAGTAATTGACCGAATTTTCGGGAAAAAAGTTTTTGTATTCCCGGTATAATTGCGCCGCCAGCGCTTTATTGGGAGAAATCACCAACACCGGCATATTAAAACGGCTTATCACATTAGCCATGGTGAATGTTTTTCCCGATCCGGTGACGCCTAAAAGCGTCTGGAAACGATCTCCGTTTTCAACCCCTTTTACCAGTCTTTTAATGGCTTCCGGCTGGTCGCCGGCCGGCTTAAATTCTGATTTCAGCTTAAATAGGCTCATTTTATGTGTCGTTTTAATGTTTCGAGAATGGTTCTCCTGCAAACTCCAATGTACGAGCTCTTTCCTCGTGCAATATAATCCTAAAATAGCCATCTCCAAACTCCTACAAAAAAGTGGCGATCGCCATATTTTTGTAGGAGTTTTATTTTAGCTCCATTGGCTAAATATTTTACTTAAGTTGAATGCCCGGAGCACAAAACACAAACCGCCGAGTTTACGGCTTACGGATATAAGCATAACAAAACCGAGGGTAAAAGGCAAAGCAGGATTAATCAAAAAAACAGCGCTTAACGCCGCCTCGGTTCCCACGGGGTCTGACCCCGCGGGGCTATGTTCAACCTACGGGGTTGAACATATGATTTTTACGGTCTTATTCCTACTCTTTCGTCTGTTATTTCATTTTTCCTTTCCTTGCTAAAAACGAAAAGATAAAGAATTTCCAGTATTCCCATTGTATTTATGACCAGAAGAGCAATAAACCAGACCATATCTCCTCTTCGCCCCGCCCGCCATAATGCCAACCCCTTCCAAATAAAAGACCAAATCATCAATAAAACAAATAAAAGTGGAATAGCCAAAATCCAAGACGGAAGATTAATTAATTCATTAATTTTATTAATATCGAAGGATTCTCCCATATAATTTTTATTAACTTGATAAAGATGTTTCGATGTAATATTATATAATCACAGTGCAATTAATTCTTAATTGTAACGCAGTTACTTAACAATTAAAAGCTTAAAACAAACAATATGATTCCATTTTCGATCATTGTTATCCTCTTCGTTCTTAGCGGCCTAAGGGTCGTAAATCAATATGAGCGAGGAGTGGTTCTGACTTTGGGGAAATATTCTTCGACCAGGACTCCGGGATTGACATGGCTAT
>CAZUEG010000005.1:0-12596 GCA_964619495.1 uncultured Candidatus Saccharibacteria bacterium
TAGGGATTTGCTTAAGCTTTTGGCTTTTCAAGTAGGGTCGCAAGTTTCTTTAACGGGGTTGGGAAACTCTCTGGGAATGGGCAAGGACACCGTTTCAAGGTACATTGATTTACTGGAAAAATCTTACATAATTTTCAGATTAAATGGATTAAGCAGAAATTTACGCAAAGAAGTTTCTAAAATGGATAAGATTTATTTCTATGATACTGGCGTAAGAAACATTTTAATCGACAATCTTAAGCTATTAAAGGACCGAGACGACACCGGCGCGCTTTGGGAAAATTTTCTTTTAGTGGAAAGAATGAAACTTTTAGCATACAGACAGGACTTTGCCTCTAAATATTTTTGGAGAACTTACACCGGAGCCGAGCTTGACTACGTGGAAGAAAAAGATGGAAAATTATTTGGCTTTGAATTCAAATCAGGAAGTAAGACCTATAGGATGCCGAAGTTATGGAAAGAAACATACCAAAATGCCGAGTATTCGTGTATTAATAGAAATAATTATCTGGACTTTATTCTCGACCGAAAAGACATTATTGCTCCCTAACTACAAATTACTCACCCTCACACATAATCCACGGGATCATCTCCAGAGAAGATATAATTCTCAAGAATCGCTTCGGTTATTCCTATTTTTACGGTTTTAGGTTATCATCCCACTTATGAACTTGAGCGGTCAGCTCACGCACATAAGTCGATATCGGCAAACTCAAAGCAATAAATCGGGCTCATAGTTTAATGGTAAAACGTGTCGTTGACATCGACGAGAGCGTAGGTTCGATTCCTACTGAGCCCACCACGTAATAAATTTTCAAAAGAAAATTTAAACGTGGTTAGTCGCGTTTAATTCGCCATTGGCGAATTATTACGCGACACAACAACAAGTTTATAATTAGGACAATGAATTATCGATGATTAGGAAAATTCGCTCCCAAATTACAAATTACACACACTCGCACACAACCATGGATATTCCGGTTATTTACGAAGACGACGGTTTGATGGTAATAAATAAGCCGGCAGGAGTTGTAGTATTTCCCGAAGGACAAACTAAAGACAATACGATAATAGATTACCTAATCGATAAATATCCTCTATTAAAAAACGCTGGCGTTTCGCCACGGTACGGAATTATTCACCGACTCGATAAAGATACTTCGGGAGTGCTCTTGGTTGCTAAAAATAATTCTGCTCTAGAGTATTATCAAAAGCAATTTAAAGATCGAAAAATCGAAAAGAAGTATTGGGCTTTAGTGTACGGAATAGTTACCGAAAAGAGTGGATTAATCGATACCTTGATCAACCGTTCCTTGAAAAATCGATTGAAACAGGGTATATACCCACTAGACGACCCCGAGGCAATCCGACGGTCGGGCAGCCGTCAAGCAATCACCGAGTGGCGTCTGATTGAATCATTCGGCGACAAAGAAAGCGGTTATTCTTTGCTCGAGCTGCTCCCCAAAACCGGCCGCAAGCACCAGATTCGCGCCCACCTTGCTTATCTTGGCCACCCGATTGTCAATGACAAGCTGTATTCGTTCAAGGACCAGAAAATGATCACCCAATTAAACAGACAATTTCTTCACGCATATTCTTTAAGAGTAATTGTAGGCGGTAAAAACAAGGAATTTATTGCCAGGCTACCGCAAGAGTTAGAAAATACATTAAAAGCATTAAAATCGCAAAAATATGCCAATAACTGACGAGCAATTGAAAACCGACCTACCGAAAATCAAGCCGGGGGCCATTGTCCGCGTTCATCAAAAAATTGAAGAAAACGGGAAATCAAGAACCCAGATTTTCGAAGGGATAGTCATCGCCTTAAAGCACGGAAGAGGAATTTCCGGGACAATGACTGTTCGCAAGGAATCGCAGGGCGTAGGAGTTGAACGAATTTTTCCCTTGCATTCCCCGAATATTCTTAAAATTGAAGTTGTTGAGAACAAAAAAGTGCGCCGGGCAAAGTTATATTACCTAAGGGAGTTAACCGGCAAACGGGCGCGGCTTAAGAAAAAATTAAATTTCGTTCCCAAAGACAAGAAAGAAACAATAACCGACGAAGAAATAAAGTAAAGGTGGTGACTATCTCTTTTCGTGGACGATATTGTTGATATATAGTGAAACTGATGGTAAATATGCCCAGGTGGCGGAATTGGTATACGCGTACGCTTGAGGTGCGTATGTCGCAAGACGTGCAGGTTCAAGTCCTGTCCTGGGCACAAGGCAAATAATTCTATATCTATCTGTGCAAAGATCTTGTGTATTGGTTTTTTGTGTCCTTTTGTATAGATCATAGCCCATTCCGAAATCATAATCACCGGCACGTCTCAAGCGCTGGAACGCCACCATACGAAGCGTAGGGAGTACGATACGGTAAATTTAAGTAATATAATTAAAAATTTAGAATCTCGATGGAGTTTCAACAATATTACCTTCGCCCCGGAACTCCGAAAATTATCCAATGGATAATTAAATATTCGGGCGGATTGATAAAAAACGAAAAACAGGCGGCCTATGTCTTAATGGGATTTGCGGCATTGGCGATCATTGTCTCGTTGGTCTTATTTTCCGGAGGAGAAAAAACGGCAGGCAATCCAAAAGATATTAAGATATTGCCCGCTGAGTTTTGATCTTCATGGACAGCAAGCTAAAAGCCAAAGGATTTACCCTTATTGAACTTCTGGTAGTTATTGCCATTATTGGAATTTTATCCAGCGTGGTGTTTGTAAGCTTAAATTCAGCTCGTGCAAAAGCAAGAGACGCAATAAGGTTATCGGATATGTATCAAATGCAACTTGCTCTTGAGGTTTATTATGCTTCAAACGACAGATATCCTGATTCGGACTTCGCCGGATGCGGCGGATGGGACTCGTCGGGGAATGGCACATTCATTACCCCGCTAGTGTCATATAAGTTCCTGCCTGTCCATTTAATAGACCCTTCGATTAATGACAGTTGCGGAAATTACGCATATTACCGTTATAGCGCCGGAAGTTACGGCTGTAATATCTCCAGAGGGGCTTATTATGTCCTCGGCATTAGGAATATAGAAACCACCGGAAACCCCAACCCGTTAAGCCTCGGCTGGAATTGTCCTGGTCGAAATTGGCAAGGTGAATTTGATTGGGTAACCGGAAAATTTGAGAATTAGTTTTATATTTGTTCTATGGAACGCCAAACTATTCAACAATATTCCAATAAATCGGGGCTTGGCGGATTTAAGTAATATAATTAAAGACTAAGTATCACTATGGGTTTTCAGAAATACTACTCTCGCCCTGGAACTCCGAAAATTATCCAATGGATAATTAAATATTCGGGCGGATTGATAAGAAACGAAAGGCAAGCCAGCTATGTATTAATTGGGCTTGCGACGACGGCAATTATCATCTCGCTAGTTTTAACATTCGGATCTAAGACTGGAACTCCCAAGGCGGTTCAATATCGTGAAGATATTTCCGATGAAGTTAGGAAAAAACTTCCTCCCGGTGTATGGGAAACTATTCCATTAAAATACAAATGAGAATCAATACGAAATCCGGTTTTACCTTAATAGAACTTTTAGTGGTTATCGCCATTATTGGCTTGCTTTCTTCTATAGTTTTCACCAGTCTTAGCTCGGCCCGAGATAAAGCTAAGTACGCGCAAGCTCAATCAGATATTAGTCAGATAAAGACAGCTATGTTGTTGTATAAAATAGACAGAGGAGAGCTCCCGCCGCCAGGCGATAATTGTTCGGCATGCAGTAATCCACCGAACTCAAGCTGGACCTCTGTAATAGACGAACTCGTGAATAGTAACTATTTCTCAACACGCATCGATAAAGATCCGTGGGGAAACTACTACGGCTATGACGATAATGATTGTAATAGCAATCCCGGTGTATCATATGTATTTACCGCCGGTGCCGATAAAATTAGCTGGACAACAGATGATTATTATGTTGTTATCACCGAGGGATGCTTATATTAACTACCAGGGGACGCGATTCCCTATGAATACAGGAGCAGGAACAAAAAAACCAATAAATCGGCCCTGGTGATTTTTTATTTTGATCCCCGATAATGCGGTAATTTTGTCAGTTATATTATTTTGATATGTGACATTACAGCGTTGGTCGGTTTTTCGATTGATCAATAGAAAGCCCGGGATTAATCGTCGGTATACTTGAAGGGATATTCATCGTTAAGAGCCGGCGATAGACATAAACACAGGATAAGGCAGAAAAAGCAGAAAAAACGATAATGAACAACATATACAGAATGATGGCAGAAATCATTATCGCAACTCTTGACGGAACGCTAGCTCCCAAAAATATGCCGACAAGCAGCGGAGACGAAGCAACCGCCATTAATATAAACGGGACCATTGCGATAATTAGTAAAGCGACAAAAATCAAACTAAAGATGAACAAATTCCATTTGTGCCCCTTGGTAATCCGGCTGCTTTCTTTAAGCGCGGCAATCGGGCTCAACCCTTTGTCGATAACCAGATATTGCGAGAAGAAAAACTTATATGCCCAAATAATTCCGGGAATTATCAGAAGGATCATTCCGCCAAAAACGATCAGCCCGTAAAGAAGGGACGAGGCGAGATACTTCCAAAATAACGGGTAGCAGGAATAAATATCGGAAAAATTGCCTTCGCGGTTGTCGGCATAAGCCAGGCAAAACCGGATAAATCCCATGCTGGCGACAACGCCGACCACCCAAGTTACGACCGAGTAGATGATTAACAGAGCAAGAGGCATTTTTACCTCTTCGCTTATTATTTGCAGAGCGAATACGACCAAATTGATCAGAAAAAGCAATCCGGTTATTCGCCAAAAGTGACCCTTAAGAGTATCGAACGCAAAAGACAATGCTTCTTTTTTTGAAAAACTTTCCATAGTATTTTTTGATTGATAGACGATTGTACCATGCCCGATGCGGTTTATGAAGCTCCCCGACCTTACGGCTCGCCTCGCTGAAGTTTTGACGAAGCGGGTTCGGGATATCTTCTCCCGCGCTTCGTCGGGAGCAAAATCCCGCCGAAGCGGAAAATTTATTTCGCGTTTATCCGTGAGCTTACGCTCACGGTTTTCCGCGAAGGGAGATAAAGACGGTGCGTAATATTTTTGTTATGATAAAAGAGTTAAGATATCCTAAACGAATATGGCGAAAACACCGATAGTAATTGAAAACAAGCGGGCCTATTATGACTATGAAATAATCGAAAAATTCGAAGCCGGTTTGGTATTAAACGGGCAAGAGGTAAAGTCAATTAAGTCGGGAAGAATAAATCTCAACGCCTCGTATGTTGTATTTTACCATCAGCCAGGTCCGGAGTTATACCTGATTGGCGCCAATGTTCCTCCCTATCAGCCGAAAAACGCTCTTCGGGATTATAACGAAAAAAGGTCAAGAAAATTACTTTTGAAAAAGAAAGAAATTCGCTATCTTGAGGGGAAAAGCGGTCAAAAAGGCTTGACTTTTATCCCTTTAAAGGTTTATACTTCAAACGGCAAGGTTAAGCTTGAATTTGCTCTCGCCCGCGGTAAAAAAGCTTATGATAAGCGCGATACACTTAAAAAACGCGATATCAAGCGGGAAATCGAGGGAGCGTTGAAAATTCGGGGGTGATCAGCTTTGATGAGCGGCTAACTGAAATATGCAAACAAAGGTGTCGGTTCCTTTTTAAACTGCCGATAAACATATATCTGTCAACTCATTTAGACAGCCAGCGTTAGCATACGCCTAGCGCCATCCATGCGGCCGATTCTCGCTTAGCCGACTGGGTGTCATATTCAGCGAGATCGCTAACCATTCCGGCCCGGGAATGGTTATCTAAAATCCAGGGCAACGAGATAGGCCTTTCGTCCGGTTAGCGGCCTGTCTTGAAACAAACCGGTCTAAGTTTGTAGAAGTATTTCAGAAATCCGTTCAGACGGGGGTTCAACTCCCCCCACCTCCACTTTTCGCCAACATCACAAGATAACCAAAGTTTAATAGTTGGACAAGTAAATATGTGGTCTTTTTTTGGAAATGAATATGCGAAAAGTGTCCTCCGTAGCCTTGGCGAAGGAGGACAGCACTGGCATTTGGTAATGTGTAGTTTTGTAATTAGGGCAAGGAGTTATTGATACATAAGAAAATTTGCTCCCTAACTACAAATTACACACACCCACACACGGTTTCGCCCAAGCAAAGGAGGACAAAATTACATCGGATTGATTCAATATTTAATCAGGTAACACTCTGCAAAAGAAACTTTTAATTAACAGTCAGGTCAGGGCTCCGCAGGTCAGATTGGTAAGCGATAGTGGGACGCAGTTAGGCGTCTTTACCCTCGAACAGGCGGTACAGATGGCAAGAGATAGCGGCCTTGATCTTATTCAGGTTACGGAAAAGGTTGACCCTCCGGTATGCCGGCTGATGGATTATGGAAAATTTCTTTATCGGGAAAAGAAAAAAGAAAAGCCGATTAAGAGCGGCCAAGGAGAAATCAAGGGCATCCGGCTGGGATTCGGCATTTCCGATCACGATATGGAAATCCGCGCCAAGCAAGCGACGAAATTTTTATCCGAGGGATATAAGGTTAAAGTCGAGCTTATCCTAAGAGGACGAGAAAAAGCTTTGGGGGATTTTGCTAAAAATAAATTCGAGAAATTTAATTCGATACTAATGGGGATTATTCCTATCTCCGTCGAAAGGGAATTAAAAAGAGAGGCACGGGGTTTAACAATGATCGTCGCCAAGGGAACTCCTAAAAATACCGGACTTCCCGATCAGCAAAATAATGAAACTTCGAAAGTCAATCATTAAAAGATTCAAAATAACTAAAAACGGCAAGATAATGAGGCGGCCAACCGGACTTAATCATTATCGCGCAAAAAAAACCGGAGAAACCGTCAGAAAGGGAAGAAAATGGGTTGTTGTTTCCCCCAATGAGGCAAAGAAAATCAGAAAAATCATCCATCGCTAATAATCTTTATCCGATGGGAACACGGATCGCTAGCACGATCCCTGTTAGCTCATCCACTTATGCCATATGGTTCGGATTAAAAGAGGAGTGTCGGCCAATAAAAGGAGGAAAAATCTTCTGGATATTACCAAAGGCTTTGAACACGGAAGGAAATCTAAGTTTCGCCTGGCAAGAGAAGCGGCATATCATGCGTTAAGATACGCTACGCGCGACAGGCGGGCCAAAAAAAGAGTATTCCGCGCATCGTGGCAAGTAGCAATAAATGCGGCGATCAGAGGCCAGGGAACAACATACAGCAAGTTTATAAAACAACTGAAAGACAAAAAAATATTCCTGAACCGCAGGGTTCTGGCAGATATTGCCCGTGACCATCGCGAATTGTTCAATAAGATTGCCGAAGAAGTAAAGTAGAATGAAGTAAAATAGAACACGAAAACGCCCTTAGGGGCGTTTTTTTTATCGCTTTTTAATGTAACCGATTAACTTCTCCACCGGCCAGGCATTGATAATATCCTCCTTTTCAGCCCAACCGCGGCGCGCTTGGCCGATTCCGTATTTTATCGTTGTTAACCGGCTTTTTTCATGGGAATCAGAATTAATTACCATCTTTACGCCCTGCTCTTTAGCCCGTCGGATATTATTATCATTCAAATCCAGGCGCTCGATTGAAGAGTTAATTTCCAATACCGTTTTTGTCTCCCGGGCGGCATCTATCAATCTGGCAAAATCGGTTTTATATCCATCCCTCTTTTTCAATATCCGGCCCGTGGGATGGGAAATAATGTCGACATTCGGATTTTTCATTGCTTTAATGATTCTTTCAGTCATTAGGGGCGAGGGGATATCCATTTGTGAATGAACACCGGCAATTACATAGTCAAGTTTTTCAAGAATGCGGTCTTCGATATCCAAACTTCCATCGGCAAGAATATTCGCTTCACAACCCTTCAAAACCGTAAAAGAGATTCCTTTCCGAAGGTAATTATCGTTTAACCGTTCGATTTCCTTCCCCTGCGCCATCAGTTGTTTTCCGTCTATGCCGTTTTCAATCCTTAAAAATTTAGTATGATCAGAGATTCCGATATATTGGTAGCCGCGTTGGCGCCCGGTTTCCGCCATCTCGCCGATAGAATCATCGCCGCCGTCCCAGTTGGAATGGCAATGAAGGTCGCCGCGGATATCGTTTATTTCTATCAGTTTAGGTAATTTATCTTCAAGCGCCCGCTCGATTTCGCCGGTATTCTCCCGCATTTCCGGAGGAATCCACTTCATATTGAGGGCATGATAAATATCCTCCTCGGTTTCACTGTTTAGCATCTTTTTACCCTTGAATAAACCGTATTCATTCAGTTTAAGGTTGTTTTGGATGGCAATTTTTCGCAGTTTGATATTATGCTCCTTGCTCCCGGTAAAATATTGAAGAGCAGATCCGTAGCTCTTCTGATATATTACCCTTAAGTCGATATCAAACCCGTCCGTCATTCTGACCGAAGCTTTGGTTTTCCCTTTGCCCCAAACCTTTTTTACGCCCTTTAATGAAGCAAAGAGATCCATTACTTCTTCCGGTCTGTCGGAAACGGCTAATAAATCAACGTCGCCAACGGTTTCCTTCATTCTCCTTAAAGATCCGGCGTAAGATATTATTTTAACCGCGCGGCTCTCTGCTATTTTTTGGCATATTGTTTCAACTTGAGGCAGAATTGTCCCAATAAGCGACCTCCCCATATCACGCTTCAAAAAAGCAATCGCCTCGATGATATTGGTTTCTGTTTTTAATCCGAAGTTGGGAATGTCGCGCAACTTTCCCTTTATTGCCGCCCGCTCCAGGTTTTTCAGGTTCTTAATCTTCCGATATAAGTATAAATCGCGGATCGATTTCGGACCAATGCCCTCGACCGATAATAGCCCCTCAAGATCTACCGGCATCGCCTTCTGAAGTTCGTTGTAATATTTGATTTTTCCTGTTTTAATATATTCTTCGATTCTTTCGGCAATATTTTTCCCCACTCCCGGGATGTTTTCCAGTCCTTTTTCCCCTTCCCGCCGGTATAAATCATCAACCGCCTCATCCATTGCCGCAATCGAAAAAGCAGCCTTTTCATATGCCGCCGGACGGAATGATACTCCCTCCATTTCTAAATAAACTGATATCGAGTGAATCAACCGGGCTAACTCCTTATTAGCCATAAAATTATTTTAGTTACCCTTATCAAATCGTCTAGCGCAAATCTTGTGAGTAAAACTGATTTTTAATAAATACGCGTTTGCCGTTGGACCTTCCGGTGTCGCGAGGAAGGATCACCCGCGCCAAAATGAATAACAGAGAAGCGCTAATAACTGTAAGTATTCCTCCAAGGGTAAATACCGTCTCAAAGCCGTATTTACCAATCAATAGCCCGCTCATTCCCCCAGCCAGGCCAATTCCGATCCCTGAAATTGTCGAGTCAATTCCCCATTCAGTTGATTCTTTTCCTTTATCAATGTGGCGGGTGA
This sequence comes from uncultured Candidatus Saccharibacteria bacterium, assembly GCA_964619495.1. Classification (GTDB taxonomy): domain Bacteria; phylum Patescibacteriota; class Minisyncoccia; order Minisyncoccales; family GWA2-46-15; genus CAZUEG01. The sequence continues at coordinate 9,460 of CAZUEG010000005.1, forward strand.
AGATGGCAATCATTCCCGCTTCATATAAAACCATCCCTAGGGAAAATACTACCTGGAGAAAATATATATGCCGAGGAAGCGTCGCCATCATGTAGCCAAAGAAAACAACAGACACCAGAACAGCACCGAAGAATAAAAACCAATAATCGTCTTCTTCCCCCTCGTTGTCATCAAGGTATAAGCCAATCGGGATTCTTAAGATTGATCTCGTCAGCCAATAGATTGCTGTTGCGATACCGACAACGGCCGCACTGCCGCCATTAATTTTTTCAACAATGAACACCGCTAAAAGCGGAGAGACAAAACCCCACCCGCTCCAGAACGCGACATTCACCTTTACCAGGTTTTTGATTACCCTGTTAGCGCGGAAAGGCAGTAATGACGCCAGAGAGATTTTTTTCATAAAACCTTTTTTTTTATCGTTTTCTTGAGATCGGCAATCAGTTTGTCAACCTTAATGTTATGAAGACGGGCGATATCGTCCAGAGTCTCCGGTTCAGTCATCGGACAGCCGGCGCAATGCAAGCCGTAATTTAAAAACACAGGTATGGTCTCGGGATATTTTCTGATAATTTCTCTGATTGACGCATCCGAAGACACGAAGCTATTTTTGGCTTGATTTACAACGCATTTTTTCATAATTATATTCTATCTTAACGCCAAGCAAACGCAAATTATATCCGTAGCTAATCGAACCCGTTATATCTGACCTTTAGGATCTTGAACGAATGACAAATAGAATCTTTTAAAGACACAGCATCTCCGACTCTCTTCCCTAATAGGGCCTGCCCCAATGGCGATTCGTCGGAAATGATATTTTTTTCGGGATCTACCTCAACCGTCCCAAGAATTTTCAGTTCCTCAACCGCCCCGCAGATTTCTAGAGCCACGGTTGCCCCCAGACCAACATAATTTTGGTCACATTTGTCCGGCATTGATATCATCTCGGTGTTATCAAGAATTTCCTTAAGCTCTTTCAGGCGTGTTTCCAATAACTCAAGGTCTTCGTGAAAACTTAGATAGTCCGGATTGAGATCTTCTGACTGAAAAAGCGCCGGCGGATCGCTATCGGTCTTCAGGCATTTAATTTTCTTTAAATCGGCATATTCTTTTCTAAGCCTCACTAGTCCTTTCTCGGTTACATAATAATGTTTCTTTTTGGTCATACTTTTATTAATGATTATTGAATAATTCAAATGAAAACCTCCCGTTCTGCGGGAGGCCTGCCTGATTATAATTAGCCAACTAATTAAATCATATATCTATACCTCCCGCCGCTACATTTTTAATGGAAACGAAAACGGTGCGGCAATTAATATCCGCAGTATCGATAATCGTTTTATATTGAAGCGGTGATATATGCATGATTGTTGAACTATTAACCCCTGCGCGTCCGGCGCATATTATTCAATACCGTTATTATATAAGCTGACCGGACGTTGTCAATGAGTTGGTCTTGTACAATACAGGATGAGCCAAATCCCCTTATAAACCGTTGATTATTTTCCGATAACATTTCGGGCAATAGACCGGCCGGCGGCGATTTAGATCCGGGCTAAACGATAATCGTTCTATTTTAATTCCACAACTTGCGCATTTAATGCCCATCGCCGAAACATCAATTAGCGCTCTGTAATCTCGTCTTTTATAGAGATTGTCAAAACTTTTAAACGACATAGTTATATGCTGGACAGTAGCGTGATTCCTAATTTGGCCAATTGCGAGCCGCCAAAGATCATAATAAGCGCCAATACCGACCAACTGATCATATTAAGAATCGTTGCCGTATATTCTGCCGGCACATTGGCCGTCAGGTTTTTGGCAAGTTCTTTTATCACCGTTTCGGCACTGATGGGATTATTGGCTCCGGTAATATCAGGTTCTCCGGATGATTTTTGCTGTTCGGCAATATTAAAAATTATTGGCGCCGGTTTTTTCGCCGTGAACAATTCAAAAGATGACCAAAGGGCGTAAAGGATTATTGAAACGCCAATAATTAAAAGAATAAAACCGATTAACTTGAGAACAAATCTCATACGACGCTGTTATATATTTTAAGCGCGGATTATTTATGAATTTTACCGATATTTTCTTTTGATTTGGAAATGATTTTTACCAGGCGTTTGACAAGGCGTTTTGGGTCTTTATCGAAAATAACCTCCCGTTTTAGCCCTCTTGACGGTCCGGCCATAATATAGCGAATCCGGTCGGCAGTCCCGCCCGTTCCTTCAAGAACGGCGATCGGTTTCTCAATTTCAAAAGCCGTCGCAAACTCGTGCAAGGTTCCCATTCGGCCGCAGATAATAATGACTCCATCGGCCGACTTGGTCATGATCACGTTTCGGCCGACATAATCGGCGCCGGTATAAATAATCACGTCAAACGCATCAACCGGCAGCCGATATGACTTGAGATGGGCTCTTTCCGAAGTCGCCGGAGAAAAACCAACGCTGTAACCCTTAAGTTCTTTGGCTCCAAGCGCCGAATAATAGGGAACACCGGTAGTCGCTCCGGTTATTGTTACGCATTTTAAACGGGCAATTTCCCGACCCACTTCGCGCGCTTTTTTTATTGCATCCGGAGAGCAATGGCCCATTACCGCTGCTCCGGAGACGGCAATTTTTAGATTAGTCATCATAGATGTCTTGAACATTAACGCTTTCATTTTAGCAAAGTAATCAATAATAATACAACATTAAGGGTATTACCTCCGGCCCTAAAAAAAAACAGGTCTGATAGCCCATTCTTTTTTGAGGGGAGACAGGCCTGATAAACTTGGCTGACTCAAGCCGAGACCTCGGCTATGCCGGCGTCCTCCTTTATCAGCAGCCCTGGTTCCTAGAGGAGAAGAAATTGAGGAGACCTCCCTCGCACCCCCCTCAATTATTCACGATAACACAGAATCTATCTATGTCAAAATGAATGACCGATCTTGTGTGAGTTGTGTAATTTGTAATTTGGGAGCAAATTTTCTTTTGTATTAGTAATTCATTACCCTCATTACAAACTACCCATTACTAATTACTGGCAAATTTGAGCATAGCGAAAATTTGCTGGTGTCGCGTAATAATCCGCCAACGGTGGATTAAACGCGACTAACCGAGTTTCTCGCTTAGCGGGATTATGTGGCGTCACGT
>CAZUEG010000006.1:0-12563 GCA_964619495.1 uncultured Candidatus Saccharibacteria bacterium
TTTGGTATTAGCGAAAAACTATAAAATCATCCATTATCGTAATCTATCAGCGGTAAAAATTCAATAGATACTCATTAAGGGCGATCTTTCAGTTTGGCGATGACCTTTGCTATGCTTATTAATACTGCTATAATGGAAGCTAGTTAGAAGAAACCGCCGGTTTGTTTTTTGGAAAAACCGGCTATTGACAAAGATAGTAATAGTGTTATAATTTGGGCATTCGAATAAACCCCAGAGCTGGGGGTCGCGGAATTTGTCTTAGTTCGGATAGTTTGGCTAACGCGAAACTACTCCTCGGAAAGATTCTAATCTTTGCGGTCCCGTACCCAAACTGACCCCCAGCCCTGCGGTTTATCAACCGCCCCTATTAAACAAGGGCGGTTTTTGTTGTCCTGTCCCGCTTATGGTTCGGCTACCTTTTCTACCTCGGTAATAGTCGTTTCTCCTTTTAATACCTTAATTATTCCGTCTTGATACATTGTGATCATCCCGTTTTCAATCGCTTTCCTTCTCAAGTCGGAAACCGCAGGGCCGCTTAAAATAAATCTCTCCATGTTATCGTCTACGAGAAACGCTTCGAAAATGCCAATACGCCCTTTATATCCCGTAAAATTACACTCTTCGCATCCCTTTGCATGAGCAATCGCCAGATCCGGCGATAAATCGGTGATTGTTTTCGAGATGCCAATAAGAGCCTTTTTAATAGTCGTCATTTCTTCTGAAGATGGGGCGGTCATTATCCGGCAATATGGGCAAGCTTTCCTGATAAGTCTTTGGCCGATCGCCATATTTATTGCCGGGGCAATATCGGCTAATTTTTCCCCCAGTGCCTGAAAACGAACAATTGTTCCGGCGGCATCATTGGTATGGAGGGTTGTCAGTACCAGATGTCCGGTTAGGGCCGCCTGCAAGCTATTAGTGGCCGTGGCGAGATCGCGGACTTCACCGACGAGAATCACGTCCGGATCCTGCCGTAATATTGCCCTTAACCCGCCGGAAAAGTCATAGCCCCTGTCGGGAGCAATCTGCGTTTGTGATACGCCATCCAAATGATATTCAATTGGGTCCTCAAGGGTGATTATTTTTATTTCCGGCTGGCTTATTCTTTTTAAAATTGCATACAGGGTCGTGGTTTTTCCGGAGCCGGTGGGGCCGGTAATAATAATCATCCCATTGGGCCGGGTAATTTCTTTTTCCACGACCTTCAGCATATCTTCGCGCATCCCAAGTTCTTCTATCCCAATCAGGCTTTTAGGATTTAAAATTCTCAAGACAACAGATTCTCCATATTCCGCGGGAATCGAAGAAGCGCGGACTTCGACAGGCGTGTTGCCTTTTATCAGAATCGAAAATCTTCCGTCTTGCGGGCGGTTATTAATATTTAGTTTCAGCCCCGCCAATAGCTTTACCCTTGATAAAAGAGCCTTATATGTTCTTAGGTCGATTTCTTCAATGTCCTGCAGGGTACCGTCGAGGCGCAAACGGATTTTGGCATTAGCTTTTTGCGGTTCGACATGAATATCAGAAGCATCCAAAACAACTGCTCCGCCCATCACTATTTCGGTTGCCTGGGATGTATTAATTTTAATGGCGTCAAGAATCGCTTTTTTATAGCTTGGTATGCTTTTTACCAATTCCGTAACTACCCTCGTTGTCTCTAAAGAAAGATGGATTTCGCCAGCAATTTTTAACAGTGTGTTGTCCATAAAACGCAGATTGATTATTTGGTCCATATTAACATTTCGCCGGCGGTTGATAAACCTTACCGGTTCGTTTTGTCAAATGCATTTAGAAATGTCCTAGCAACGAGCAATTTAGAAATGTCCTATTTTATATTACTCATCGCCTCTCTTCGCCTAAAAGAAGCTGTTTTCCAAGGATGGTCGAATGGCGGTTTCCAGTCCGACTTCTTCCGCGTTAGGGCCGGAAGAAAGACATCCGTTTCCCTTTTCGGCCTTTCGGGAAGAACAATGAAGTTAAGGTAATAATTCCTCTGCCTTATTCTCTCTTCTTTCGTTAATCTGGTCTCGATTATCACCTTGCTTCCCTTGTAGACGGTTGTCGGCTGGATTTCGTCTAACTGGTAGTATTTGTTTTTGTATCTCACCACATAATCGTTGCCGACCGTCCTTTCTTCGTGAAGGGAGAATATTTGTTCCAGGTCTGCTTTCTTGTCTATTTGCCGATGCAAATCCGTCTTATTCTTCGCAACGACGCTGAACTTGGCATTAAATTCAGGAATGAACTCTTCGTTTAGAAACTGATTGGCTTCTTTTACGTTTTTAATCTTTCTGAATCGCAATTCTCTGACTAATCTTCCTTGCAATGTTCCGTTCATCTTCTCCACTCGGCCCTTGGCCTCGGGACTATTGGCGGTAATCAGTTTAATTCCTAATTCGGTTGTCGTTCTTTGAAACTGGGTCAGTAAATCCTTATTATCAACCGCATTCTTGTGATTGACCTTGTAGGTTGAAAACTTATCGAGATAAATCGAGAGAGGCCGGCCATGGCGCTCGATGTATCCCTTCCAAAACCTGAACACTGCCAATACCGCTTCATTCTCTTCGAACATGGCGCCGGTAATCTTGCCGGTGGCATCATCAACCGAGAGAAGAAGGCACTGTTCCTCTTTTGTCGAAAACCAATGATGATAGCTGCCGTCGAACTGCTCCATCTCCCCATAGCTGTCCTTTCTTTCCCTTTGCGAGAAGTATTGCCGCTTCTTCCTAGCTTTGCGCTTCCAGAGACCCTCTCTTATCATCAGCTGTCTTATTGTCTCCTTGTTAGTTTTGATATTGTCATCATCTTCCAGATGCTCTTTGGCCAAAAGAGGGTTGAAGTAGGAATACTTCTTATGAAGCAGAGAGACGATCTTATCCCTGATCTTATCGGCCAATCTCCGATTGCCCGGCTTACCTCTATTTCCATGGATTATTCCCTTAGGGCCGGAAACGATTACACTCTTCTTCAATCGGCGAACCTGCCTAAGAGACAGTCCTGTTTGTTTTCCGGCTTCAGCTCCGTTGATCTTTCTTTCGATTAGATTACGGATAATCAAAAATCTTTCTGCTTCTCTTTTTGTCATAGTAATTGTTTCTTTTGTGGGCATATTTTCGGTAGTTATCAATGATAACTACCGATACCACAAAGAGTATTACTAGGACATTTCTATCTTGCCCGCACTAGGACATTATCATATTGCCTCAACACCTTACCGGTTCATTAATCCGCACCCTCGGCATTTTTTAGCTTGCCTTTAATTGTCGATTAGCGATTCTTTCTATGTATGGTAGCCTGATTAGCCGCCTAACCAATTTAAGGGCGCTATGGTAAAATCAGACAATGGCAAATAATGAACAAAACAGTGGCAATGGGGAGGTAATGGTGATTATCGACAGCAATGCGTTAATCCACCGGGCCTATCACGCTCTTCCGCCATTAAAAACAAGGCAAGGAGATCTGGTGAACGCCGTTTACGGGTTTGTTCTGATACTGTTTAGGATAATAAACAACTTTCACCCCGAATACATTGCCGCAACGTTCGATTTTCCGGCACCGACGTTCCGCCACATTAAGTCTCCCGAATATAAGGCCAAACGCCCGAAAACGCCGGCTGATTTGATAAGGCAAGTTCCGCTGGTAAAGGAAGTGCTTGCCGCCTTTCATATTCCAATCTATGAAAAAGAAGGATTTGAAGCCGATGATCTGATCGGAACGATTGCCATCCTAGGAAGCGAAGCCCTTAACGAAAAGGGGAAGATTATCATTGTCTCCGGAGATTATGACCTATTGCAGCTTGTTAACAGCCGGATAGGCGCGTATATTCTTCGCCGGGGAATCAAAAATGCCGAATTGTTTGACGAAAGCGCTGTCTTAAAAAAATATTCCGGGTTGATACCAAGCCAATTAGTTGACTATAAAGCCCTTCGTGGCGACCAGTCAGATAATATTTCTGGAGTTAAGGGAATTGGTGAAAAAACAGCGATTAAAATTATTAAAGAATACGGCACGCTCGATAATGCCTATCGGGTAATTGAAGACGGTGGTAATATGGACCATCGGATCAAAGAATCCGAAATCGTCCTCCTTTCATCCCAGAAAGACCGGGCCCTTGAGAGCCGATGTCTTTCGAAAATCAAATGCGATATTCCGATAGATTTTGATGTCAGTAAATTAAAATGGCGCGGATACAGTCGGGAAGAGGTTGAAAAACTGCTAACCCGATTCGAGTTTTCCAGCCTGATTAAAAAATTGGATTTTAACAAGCAAAAACAAAAGCCAAAACAGCCGAAATTATTTTGAAAATCGTTTTATGCGCGTTCTCATAGCATATTATTCGCATTCCAATAGCACCGAACAGCTGGCGTTTAGGCTGAAGAGCGAGTTCGAATCTCAAGGCCACCAAGTGGACACGGAGAGGATATTAGCCTCAAAAGAGCACAGTTTTTTAGGTTGGTTTTTCAGACGGACAATTTTTACCGAATGCGATATCATCTCTCCCAAGATAACCGACGCGGAGTCGTACGACTTACTCTGCATCGGCAGTCCGAACTGGACGCAGATCGCCCTTCCGGTCGCCCGTTATTTAAAAGTGATTAAAAACCTTGCGTATAAAAAAGTCGGATTATTTTCAACAACCGCGTTTTGGCCGGATATCGAATGGTATATCTATTCCGCTTACTCTCTGGAGAATACATTTTTTCGGACTGTCGAAAAAAGGCGGGGACGGCCGATTTCCGTACTATTACTGTCAAGTATTTTTAAATCTAAAGGGATTGAATCCCAATATGGCAAGCAAGCGATTGGTGATTTTTGCCGGAAAATGATATCTCCTTTTGCCTCCTACAAAAACTACATTTTGTCGCAAAAAGACCTTAAAGAAGCCCATTTTTTGGCAACAATTTTTCTGACAGTGTTGCCCCTTATTGTTGTTGTCATTACTATTCTGGCTATCTATAAAAACCCGATAGTTTCCGATTGGCGCTTTTGGATTATTATTATCAGCTATGCCGCGTTGTGTATCCGGCTGATGGAAGGAATCCATACAAAGAAACGCCTTAATCTGTCGCGTTATCTGGTAACATCCGTTTGTGTCGTTTGGTGGACAATCATCATGTCGCTGTTCTCTAATATAATCGGCGATATTGCCGTATACGGATATCTGTTAATCGTCATTTTTTCCACACTATTTCAGGACAGCCTGCTAATTTTTATATTGGGGATAATAGTTGCCGTAAATTATATTCTCATTATTGCGCTTTTTCCTCCCACCGACATCATTTCCTTCCGTACGGACATTGCCTTCTTCTACACATACCTGGTTGTTGCCCTGCTAATTTCTCGAAGAATGCGACATCAGTCAATTGCCTATAATGATGCCCAAGACGATATCGAAACCGTGCGCGATTCGCTGGATATTCGGGTTAAAGCCCGGACTAGGGAATTGACCGACCTAACGATGGATCTCGATAAGAAAGTTAAAGAACGCACGGCGGAGCTGGAAGAGAAGTTGGACATCTTGGAGAAATTCAGCAAGCTAACCGTTGGCCGAGAATTGAAAATAATTGCCCTAAAAGAAGAGCTGGCAATATTAAAAAAACAATTGGAAAGCGACCGTCAATAATAATGAACTGGCGGTTATGAATAAAATGACAACACCGGAATCTCTTAAGGAAAAAATAACCCGTTTAATCTCAATTCCGTGCAAAACGCGCGGTGATGAAATCGCAATTTTGGCGACGATCATCAGAGAAAAATACGGCGAACAGGGGGTGAAACACACCGAGGAGTATCTGAACGAGCTTGGCGTTGAATTCTCTTTCAGCGCTCTAAGGATGACCCTCTGGTATCCGGAGGGATTAAATGTCGCCGTGATTCTTGTAATGTGCGAGGTATTCAAATTATCTGACGAAGATATTTATCTGATCGGCCGCAAAATGCCCAAACTGTCTTTTATTATTCGCGTATTTGTTAAATATTTCGTTTCTCTGAAGAAAACATTCATGAAAACAGCGGAGTACTGGAATCGCTATTTGGATTGCGGAACGATGGAACCTTATAAAATAGATGAAAACAGCCACTACGCTATTTTCCGTGTTACCGGTTACCAGTTCGATCCGGTTATGTGCCATTATCATCGCGGTTACCTGGCCGGAGTGGCGGAAAATGTTATTAGAAGCAGTAAAATCGAAGCAATCGAAACGACGTGTATCCATAAGGGCGGTCCCTACCATGAATACCGCTTAACGTGGTAATTAAAAGAGTATGATTGAAAGAACCGACTATAAGTCGATAATTGCCCAAAAAGACAAGGAAATCGAAGGTCTCAACGAAAGCATCGCTGACATGGAGCTTTATCTTAGGGATTTAAGCGAATTCTTGCCAATTCCCGTCTGTGTCATATCGCCGGTCGGGATAATTGTTGACGCCAACCGCTCGTTTTTTACGATGGCCGGTTATCGCCTGACCGATCTCGTCGGCAAACCGCTTGAAGATATGTTCACCGAACCTGAACGAATTACAAAAGTGCTTAAAGGGTTAGGAAACGAAAACCCGCAAATATCACAGCAAGAATTTTCATTTATTTCAAAAGAAAAACAAATAACCGCCGTAAGTTTTTCGATAGCGATAAGGAGAGATCAAGAGAAAGAACTGACCGGATTTACCGTCGCCTTAATGGATATCAGCGAACGTAAGCGATTCCAGGAAGAATTAGAGAGGCAGGTGGAAGAAAGAACCAAAGAGTTGCAGCAAAAAATCGAGGAACTGGAAAAGATAACCAAATTGACGCTCAAAAGGGAATTAAAAATGATCGAACTAAAAAAACAGATTGAAGAATTAAAAGAGGGACCGGCGAGTTTAAGTGCCGATAATAAAAAGATACAATAATTGCGTTAGCCGATTAAAGCACATACAAGGACATGGAAAAAGAATCATTAATAGCGCAAGCGTTAGATAGCGGCCTGATGAGTATTCCGGGAAATGTAAAAGGTGAGGTTTTCCATTCCTACGAACCGTTTATCCGTTATCGAAAAGGGGAGGATGGAATCCGTCTAATTGAAGAAAGAATGAAAGCGGCCGGTTACCCAGTGGTATTCAAGGAGGTAAAATCGATGAAGTGGTATCCGGAAGCGCTAAGTGTCCTGGCAATCATTACCGCCTGTGAGATATTTAATTGGAGCGAGGGAGATATTTTCGAGATGGGAAAAGCGGCGCCAAAATACTCGAAAATCGTTAAGTTTATGATGCGCTATTTTTTATCACCGAAAAGAACGTTTGACGAAAGCCCAAAATATTGGCGTAAACATTTCGACTTTGGCGAAATTGAAAACGCCGTATTTAACGAAAAAGACAAAGTAATTGTCATCCGTATTAAAAATTATAAATTTCATCCGCTAATTTGCGCTTTTCACAAAGGATATTTCTTCAGTTTTTCTCAATTAACAATAAAGAGCGATTGTCTTAAGATAGAAGAAACAAAATGCGTTCATCGTGGCGATAAATACTACGAGTTCACAATCAGATGGTAGTTAAAGTCGTTTAGCAAGAACCGCAAATTAACCAAATTATATGCTTAATCCAGAGGAAATACAAAGGTGCCTGATTGTTGAGGGAACGTGCCGGGGGGTGGTTTTTAAGACTGATGAAGATTATATCGTCCGAGAAAAAGGCAGGGAAGGATTAAGACAACTGGAAAGTCTGCTCCATAGCGTCGACTGCCCCTTAATGTATAGCGAGATAAAAACAATGGACTTTTACCCCTTAGGGTGGCGGGTAGTGTCGCTACTGGCGATAAAGGAACAATTCGGCTTTTCGGATGAAAAAATCAAAGAAATGGGGATGGTGGCGCCAAAGTTTTCCTTAATCACAAAGATATTTTTAAAATATTTTTCCAGTATCTCTCTAACGATCAAACAGGTGCCTTCGATTTGGCATCGCCATTATGGAGTGGGCGAACTGGTAGCTGTCGTGGCAAACGAGGAAACGCGGCTTATCGTCCTTAGATTGACCGGTCTGAATATCCATCCGGTATTTTGTGTATATTTGTCGGGGTATTTCTCCACAATTGCCCAAATGGTCACCGGTTCTTCGGTTCTGTGCCGGGAAATCAAATGCTTTTTCTCCGGCAGTGAATTTCATGAATACGAAATAACTTGGTAGTTGTAATGTTATATTTATCATCGTAATGATAAATTCATCATCGCAGTGATATATTTATCATCGTAATGATAAATTCATCATCGCAATGACACGCTTATCTCGGGTGAATATTATATGGAGATAGACAAAGACACTAAAAAAGAAACAATAAACGCGACTAATAGGGCACAGATGGACCCTTCCGATCATGGGCAAATAGATATTTATAAAGAGAAAGTGGACCTATTACTCGAAGATCTGTCTTCTTTGGAGCGGTATGTCCGCGACCTATTCGTGTTTGCGCCGATTCCTATCTGTTTTGTTACCCCCAGAGGCGTCGTCTTGGAGGCGAATCCGGCTTTTGAAAAGATAGTCAACATCGGCCAAACCGACATCATTGGTAAAGATATCAATAACTACCTGAAAGAGAATGAGATTGAAAAATTGCAGGAAGAGACGTTAAAAAACGGTTCCGTCGAAGGAAGAGAGATAATGCTATTTCCAAAAGGAAGAGATAAGATAATCGTTCAAGCAAGTACGCGGGTCAGGGAAGACGAGGAAGGGATTTCGGCAGGGTACTTTTTGAGTCTTTTTGACTTGTCGAAAGTGAAAGAGACGGAGAATGATGTTCGCCAAACACAGAGAGCAATTCTGAATATTCTCGAGGACACCGAAGAGTCGCGTCGCCTGGCGGAGGAGGAAAAAAATAAAACGCAGGCGATTATCAGTAATTTCACCGACGGGCTATTGGTTTTCGATGTTGATGGCCGCTTATCATCGATTAATCCTCAAGCGGAAGTTTTTCTACGGGTTAAAGCAAGCGCCGTCGACGATTTACCGGTTAGCAATCTGAAAAAAATCAGCGGCATATCGCCGGTAGTAGAATTTTTAATAAACGGAAAAGGCGTTATCAGAAAATTATTTCGCGAAGAATTAGAGATCCAAAAAGGTTTAGTAATTGAAATAACAACGGTGATGATGGAAATGGAGTCAGAAAAATTCGGACACTTAATAATTCTTCACGACATTTCTCGGGAAAAAATGGTTGAAAGAATGAAAACCGAATTCGTATCGATTGCCGCTCATCAGTTAAGAACGCCGCTATCGGCAATAAAGTGGACATTAAAGATCCTTCTTGACGGCGATTTGGGTGAAGTGAACAACGAGCAGCGTAATTTCATCGACAAGTGTTATCGCAGCAACGAACGGATGATCAGTCTGATTAACGACTTATTAGATGTTACGCGGATTGAAGATGGGCGTTATGTTTATCGAAAAGTGACGTTCAATATGCAGGAAATGATAAAAGCGATAGTCGCCGTTTATGAAGAAGAGGCGGTCAAGCGGGGCGTCAAGCTTATCCTTCATGAACCGAAAAAGCCATTACCGCCGGTCATCGGCGATCAGGAAAAAATAAAATTAGTGGTACAGAACTTTGTCGATAACGCGGTAAAATATACTAAAAGCGGCGGATCGGTCGAGGTAATTGCGAAAAACGACAAAGACAAGGTAACGATTGCGTTTAAGGACACCGGGGTCGGTATTCCCGAAGATCAAAAAGCGCGAGTTTTCGGAAAGTTTTTCCGTGCCGCCAACGTCATGAGAATGGAAACCGAAGGATCGGGATTGGGGTTATTTATCGCAAAAAACATCATCGGCGCCCACAACGGCGATGTTTGGTTCGAATCGGAGGAAGGAAAAGGGTCTACGTTTTATTTCTCGATACCGATTGTCAATTTCAGCGAGGATAATTTAGCTGAAAGCGTGCCGGTTATTAAAGATTTACATAAGAGTAAGGGCGGAGTACAATAGGGTATTAGACCGCGAAAGATTATATACTCGCTTAACTCGAGTTTGCAACTCTCGTTAACCGATTATGTACCCAAAATTCTCTTTTAAGGTTGCAAATTAGAGTATTTTGGGTATAGTAAAGATCAATTAAAGCCAATAAACACTATGGCAAAAAAGATTCTTATCCTTGAAGACGAGATAATTCTTCTGGAGTTATTGAAGAAAAAACTTACCGGAGAAGGATACGAAGTGTCAACCGCAATGGACGGAGTAGAGGGGCTGAAGATAATGAAAGTCCAAAAGCCGGATCTTATTCTTTTGGACATCATTATGCCGAGAATGGGAGGGATCGAAGTAATGGAAGAAATGCAGAAGTCCGACGGGTTAAAAGATATCTCGATCATCGTGATATCAAATTCCGGCCAGCCGGTAGAGATCGACAAAGCTCAACGCTTAGGAGCTTGTGATTGGCTGGTAAAAACCGAGTTTGATCCGCAAAGCGTCGTCGAAAAGGTTTTTAATCTAATAGGCAGATGACATTAAGGCGCCCTATTAAGTAGTCGTTTAAAAGCATATGGCAAAAAAGATTCTCATTGTTGAAGATGACCGCTTCCTAAGGGAGCTCATAACGCAAAAGCTGATTCGCGAGGGATATGATACGGTTGAGGCCGTCGACGGGGAAGAGGGGATAAAAAAGATAAAAGAAGAGAAACCGGACCTTACTCTCCTGGACTTAATTCTTCCGGGAATCGACGGATTCGAAGTTCTTATAAAAGCCAAAGAGGATCCGCTAACCGCCGTTATTCCAGTGATAATTCTTTCCAATCTTGGGCAGAAAGACGATGTTGACCGTGGAATGAAACTGGGGGCGGTTGATTATATGATCAAGGCTCATTTCACACCTGGAGAAATCATCTCAAAAGTTAAAAGTGTTCTGAAAGAATAGCTTGCTAACAGATAAGCACACTCGGTACCTGGAGGATTAGCAGCGCTAGTCCCCTCTTTGATGAAATGATCATCCTTATCCACGGAAAAGACCAATATCGTTCTTTAAAACGGCTGAAAGAAATTATCAGCTGTCATCAAGACGAAAAAACCGTTTTACCGGTGCGGATTTTTGAAAGCAATAATACCGATTTATCTGAGCTGAAAGACGAGTTAAGGAAAGTATCAATATTTAAAGGGAAGCAGTTGATCGTTCTCAAAGGAGCGTTTTCAAATTCATCCAAAATTGAAATTCTGAAGCAACGGCAGATTATCGATATCCCCGATACGATCGTTTTTTTCGAAAAGGAGGCGGTCAATAAAACAGATCCGCTTTATTTGATGATAAAAAAAACGGGCGAAGTGGAACAGTTTGATCCCCTAAACGATCGGGAATTGGCGGTTTGGATTAAAAACCGTTTGAAGGTAAAATCAACAGTAATCTCCGAATCAGCTCTGCGCTTACTAATATGCTCTGTCGGTAATGATCTGTGGAAGATGGCTAATGAGGTTGATAAACTGGCCAGTTACGTATTAAACAGTCGCATCGAAGAGGCGGATACTAAAGAACTGATAAATAATGAGTCGGAAAGCGTTATCTTTAATACAATAGACCAGATTGCCTCCCGAAATGCCAAAACGGCGTTTCCGTCAATTCACCGCCACCTAGAAGGTGGCGAATCACCGTTTTATATTTTATCGATGATTGCCTTTCAGTTTCGCAATCTGTTAATTATCAAGGCGATGACTGACGAAGGGCAGCCGTATCATTCTTTCAATAAAACATCCGGAATCCATCCCTATGTCATCAAAAAAAGCATTGTTCTGGCGCAAAAGTTTACCCTTGAAGAATTAAAAAAAATCTACCGGAAGATTTTCAAAGCTGACTTAGAAATTAAAAAAGGAAAAATCGAAGCCGTAACCGCTATTGATCTGTTAGTCGGCGATATCTGTTTAAGCAAGAGGTAGCTATCCCCCTTCGCGGAAAACCGTGAGCGTAAGCTCGCGGATGAACGCGAAGTAAATTTTCCGCTTCGGCGGGATTTCGCTCCCGACGAAGCGCGGGAGAAGATACCCCGACCGTCAGGTCGGGGGGGCTTCATATTTTGTTTATAAGGCGGGAAACTGCCGATTTCCGGCGAGAAGCGGTATTTTTGTTTAGAATACGGTTCTTGGCAGCTTTATCGATTGCCTTGTACGCAATCGATAACTTGTCCTTTGCGGTTTTGTCATTTTGAGCTGCCAACTCTTTAATATCTTTAATTAATTTTTTTAGGGCCGTTCTCTGGCGCAAGTTTCGCGCCTGTCTTTTGCTGTTCTGCCTTAACGCTTTTTTAGCTGATTTAGTGATTGGCATATTATGACGTTGTTTAAAAAAAGAAATCACTTCACGATGCCTGAACAGTAACACATTTTACACTAGAGATCAAGGATGTCCGCCTCATTGAATGGTCTGCATTTTTAAATTAAGATGGGAGTATGATCAAAAATTTAATAAGAAAATATACTCCGTCATTTGTTTTGTCGTCGTATCACTTCCTTCTGGCCTTAATGGCGGTCGTCATATACCGCTTTCCGTCAAGGAACTTAAAAGTCATCGGCGTTACCGGAACGAACGGGAAATCGACGACGGTGATGATGATTAACAG
>CAZUEG010000007.1:0-12551 GCA_964619495.1 uncultured Candidatus Saccharibacteria bacterium
TCATTGAAAGTAATTGGCAGAATGTTTCTGCCTCGGCGCCGGAAATAATAATCATCAGCCCGAAAATAATCATCGGCTGGCTCGTAGACACGGGCAGCCGCACGGTGTATAAAGACTTAACCGGTCGTGTATCAAGCCCGGACGATATTGCGGTTTTATCAGCTTGTTTCTATGGCAAATCGTGAAAAAAAAGTTATCGACATTATTCCTCCCGGCGGCAATGTTTCCGAGAGTTTTATGGTGGCGCATTTATTAAAAGAGAGCGGCCATCGACGGTTTTTTCTTGTTCCGGCCTTAATCGGGATAGGCTTTGTTATTATTTTAAGCTATTTTATTTTACTTAAAGCGACTGTTGAAATTTGGCCAAGATACGAAAAAGCCGGGGGCAGCGAAGATGTATATTTTAGCGCCGACATTAAAACACCCGATAATATAAATCGCCGCTTGCCGGTTACGGTTGTCGAAATCACGCAGGAATATAGCGGTACATTTATCCCGAAAGAAACAGCCGTTAAAGAGGAAAAAGCGGCAGGGACAATTAGGGTTTATAATTCTACGGCTTCTTCGCAGGTTTTAATTAAAGATACCCGATTTCTGTCCGCCGACGAAAAATTATTCCGCTTGGCAAGCCGGATAACCGTCCCGGCCGCGGCGATTATCGGCGGTAAATCAACACCGGGAACAATCGACGGCAAGGTCATTGCCGTTGAAGCCGGGGAAGATTACAATATCGAAGCAACTACGTTTTCTATTCCGGGTTTTGCCGGAACGGCAAAATACACATCTTTCTACGGCAAATCATTTGTGAAAATGGCCGGCGGGCATAAGGGGAAAACCGGCATTATTATCGCCGAAGATTTGGAATCAGCTAAAAACGCAACAAACAGCGAATTAATAAAAAAAGGGAGCGGCGCGGTCAATATAAAGCTGGAAGAAGGTTTAACCCTGATCAGCGGGTCGAAAACATCGGAAATAAGCGCCATCGCCTATTCCGCGAAAATCGGTGATTTTATTGACTCGTTTAACGCGAGCGGCAAGATTAAAATTCGCTTCGTTGCGTTTAAGAATGAAGATTTGAGCAAGCTGGCGGAAAAAATGCTGATTCCCGATCTCGGTTCAGGGGGCGGGGAGAACGCGTTAAGGGGAGAAAAGATGATCCGCCAAAACAGTGTTAAAATCGAGCTTAATCCCGAAAACCCTGATTATAAACAGTTGAAGGGGGTAGTTCACATGACAGTTTCCGGCGAAGTTTATAGCGGCATTAACGGCGATGCGGTTAAAAATGCCGTAAAGAATAAATCAATTAAAGAAGCAAAGATGTATCTCGAAAGCCAGGATTTTATCGATATCGTAAAAATCACCACCAAGCCGTTTTTTGTCGGCTCAATTCCCGCTGATCCATCTCGCATTGATGTTGTAACGGTAAAACAATAAAAGCCGTTTCACTTTCTGTGATGCCACAATGGCCGGACGTTCCTTGCCGCTTAAGCCTTGCGCCGGGGTTAAGCAAAATTTTGGGCTTCAATCGGTTGACTAATATCCGGTTCTTTGATAATATCTAAAGCTATAACGACATTGAATCAGGAAAACAAACAAATTATCAAAAAGATGGGTACGGTAATCGAGGCTTTGCCGAACGTCAATTTTTTGGTCAAAATTGACGACGGTCCGGAAATGATTGCTCGTCTTGCCGGTAAATTGCGCCTTTACCGGATCAAGGTTTTGGCCGGCGATCGGGTTACTGTCGAAATGAGCCCTTATGATAAAAAACGGGGGAGGATAGTGTACCGCGGGAAATAAGGTTTCAAGGCAGGCGCTCTCTAAATGTTTTTACGCAGGTTTTAAGCTAACCGTTCAAAGAGTTTAAAATCGCATAAAAAGCGCAGCCTGCTAAATATCGGCTGCCATTGCTTTGCCCAAGGCAGGGATAGTTAGCGTGCGAAGACCGGTTAAGGCGCTTGAAAAACGATCGCCATAGCCGTTAAAGACTAACGAACAGTCAACTATTATCAATTATGAAAGTACGGTCAGCGATAAAGAAAATTTGCAACAAGTGTAAAATCGTTAAACGCCGGGGGCGCGTGTATGTTATTTGTTCAAATCCGAAACACAAACAAGCGCAAGGATAAAAACTAAATTTGAAATTCGAAATTTGAAATTTGAAATTTAAAATGAATTCGAAATATTTAAACCAGATAATTAAAAATTTCAAATTATAAATTAAAAAGGTATGCCTCGTATTATCGGTATCGCGATTCCCGACAACAAACGGGTTGATTATTCTCTGACATACATCTATGGCATTGGTTTGGCTTTGAGCCGGAAAATATTGAAACAGGCCGGCATCGAACCGTCAAGGAAAGCGAATATGTTATCCGGCGACAAAATAAATAAACTGAAACAAATAATCGAAAAAGAATACAAAATCGAAGGAGAGCTGAAAAGGCAGAATATGATGGCCATTAAGAGGCTAAGAGATATCGGTTGCTGGCGGGGGATTCGCCATATGAGGCGGCTTCCGGTGCGCGGTCAAAAGACGCGCACCAATACGCGAACGGTTCGCGGCAATACGCGGAAAACCGTCGGTTCCGGGAGAAAGACAGCGGCAACGCCAACCTAACGCTGGATTTCCAATGAATTTTCAGTGTTTAAATGATTTAATGTTTAAAAATTAATAAATTGTAAAATTAAACATTGATTAAAAATTTCAAATTTTAAATTTCAAATTATTTATTAGTTTAGGATTTAGATATTAGTGCTTAGACTTTAAACGGTTATGGGTAAAAAAAGAATCATTGCCAAAAGCCAAGAAGAGCTGATTAAAGAAAGGGAACAGGTTGACCAATTCGTAAAGAAGGACGGGAAGACGTTGGCCGGGAGAGTTTCCGAAGGAAAGGTATATATCGCATCTTCTTACAATAATACGATAATGACTCTTACAGACCGGCGGGGCAATGTTTTAAGCTGGACTTCTTCCGGCGGCGTCGGTTTTAAAGGATCAAAAAAATCCACCCCCTTTGCCGCATCAAGAGTTGCGGAAATACTCGCTGACGCCGCAAGAAAAATCGGGGTGTCGAAAATTGATATTTTAGTTAAAGGTGTCGGCGGCGGAAGGGAATCGGCAATCCGCTCGTTATCCGCGAAAGGACTGGAGATATCGTCGATTAAAGACGTAACGCCGATTCCTCACAACGGATGCCGGCCGAAGAAAACGAGAAGAGTGTAGTGTCGCGCTGATGTATTCAAGGATAAAATTACCTCAAAACATAAATGAAAATCAATAAATGTAAAATTTGCCGCCGGTTGGGAACAAAGATTTTCCTGAAAGGAGATCGTTGTTCGTCTCCCAAGTGCGCGATGATCAAGCGCCCGTATCCTCCCGGCCCAAAAAAGAAAAGAAAGACAAAAGGACTGTCAGAATACGGGAAGGAGTTGCGGGAAAAGCAGAAGCTGCGCAATTGGTATAATCTGGAGGAAAAACAATTCAGCTCTTATGTCAAGAAGATTTTGGGAAGAAGAAAAAGCGGCGCTGAAGACGCCGGAGATGTGCTGATTAAGGTATTAGAAAGCCGGCTGGACAATATTATTTACCGGCTTGGTTTGGCGATTTCCCGGCCGCGAGCAAGACAATTGGTTTCTCACGGGCATTTTACCGTTAATGGCCGGTTAGTGGATATCCCGGGCTATCTGACAAAAAAAGGCGATCGGATAGGGATCTCAAAGACCTCGACAAAAAAAAGATATTTTGAGGATTTGTCGGAGAAGATGAAAAAGATAACTCTTCCGGCTTGGCTTGAATATAATGTCGAAAAACTCGAAGGACAGGTATTGGGAGCCCCTTCTTTAAGCGAGGTTTCGCCGCCGGCGGAAATTACCCTGATTTTTGAGTATTATTCAAAATAATCGGTTATTATTCGACGCCGCGAAGCGGCGGAATAAGAAGATCCCATGGGCGTAAGCCCATAGAGATTCATTATTCGACGCCGCGAAGCGGCGGAATGTCGCGAAGCGACGAAGAAGATACTACGGGCATAAGCCCATAGCAGATTCATAATCGACAATAATATCTAATAAAATAACCATGATTCTTTTTCCCTCGCAGGCAAAAATTATCGATAAGCAAAATAACCGCGCTGTTTTTCAGGTGGAAGGATTATGGCCGGGTTACGGGGTAACTGTCGGCAATTCCTTAAGAAGAGTTTTGCTGTCATCTTTGGAAGGGGCGGCTGTTACCCAGATGAAAATCAGCGGCGTTCAGCACGAGTTTTCCACAATTCCCGGGGTTATGGAAGACGTGATTACTTTGTCTTTAAACGTTAAGCAATTACGCTTCAAAATCCACGGCGAAGGTCCGATTACGGCAACGATAAAAATAAAGGGGGAGAAAAAAATTACCGGTAAAGACATTAATGCTCCGTCGCAGCTGGAAGTCATTAATAAGGAAATCCATATTGCCACCCTCACCGACAAAAACGCCAAATTAGAAATGGAGTTGACTGTGGAAAAAGGTTTGGGCTATCAGCCAAAAGAAGCGCAAAAGAAAGAAAAAACGGGAATCGGAGAAATTCTTCTTGACGCTTATTTTACGCCGATAAGAAAAATCGGTTATCAGGTTGAAAATATGCGGGTCGGCAAACGCACCGATTTTGACCGATTAAAAATGGAAATCGAAACCGACGGATCAATCGATCCGGGAGTCGCCTTGGAGCAATCCCTGGATATTTTAGGAAAACATTTTTTAATGCTTAAAGAATCGTTGTCTGATAAAGCAGATGCGATAACGGAATTGAAGAAGAAACCCGACGAAACCGGCGCGGCAACCGTTGTTGAGGGCGAAAAAAGCAAGAAAGGAATTGTCTTCTTAGAAGACCTTGGCTTGTCCGTCCGAACACTGGGCGTTCTGTTAAAAAATAAAGTCCGGACGACTGAAGGATTATTAAGGAAAAGCGAGGATGATGTCAGCGATTTTGAAGGAATGGGGGGAAAGGGCCTGATTGAAGTCAAGAAAGTTTTGAAAAAACATGGATTGGCGCTTAAAGTAGACAAGTAATATGCGGAAAAGAAAATCAGGGACAAAGCTGTCCAGAAAAACCGGCCAGAGAAAAGCGCTCCTCAAAACGTTGGTGAACAGTCTGTTTTCGAGGGAAAAGATTACGACGACGGAAGCGAAGGCAAAAGCGGTTTCCCGGCTTGCGGAGCGGCTTATTAATTATGCCGTTAAAATATCGCCCGAAAACAAAAATACCAAAAGCGCCGCCGAGAAAATTGCCAAAAAAAGATTGCTGATAAAATATTTGCCGCCGAAAACCGTTAAAAAATTGGAAACAGTATTCGGTCCGCGATATCAAAAACGCCGGGGCGGTTATACGCGAATTATTAAAAAGGGGCGGCGGCTAACCGATGGCGCTTATATCGCGACCATTGAATTGGTTTAAGTAATCATATGAAAGCGAAAAAGTCAGAAATTCATACCCATACAATTGACGCCGCCAATAAAGTAGCCGGCCGTTTGGCCGTTGTAATCGCTAATTACATAATCGGAAAGGGGAAGTCCGGCTATGTTCCGTATCTGGAAACCGGAGACCGGGTTATCGTTAAGAACGCGAAAGATATGCGGTTTACCGGGCAGAAACTGGAGAACAAAAAGTATTACCACCATAGCGGTTATCCGGGCGGACTAAAAGAAGACAAAATAAAAGATGTATTTACACAAAAACCGGAAATTATTTTGAGAAAAGCCGTTTTGGGAATGTTGCCTAAGAATAAATTGCGGGCGAAAATGATTAAACGCCTGTTGTTTGAGTAAAAGATAATGAGAAAACGAATCATTATGGCTAAAGAAAAAGAAATAGAAAAGATTAATACCGGAAAAACGGTGATAAAAAAACCGGCCTTAAAATCTGTAAAATCGGGATTATCAAAAAATGTTGCGTCGAAATCGGTTTCCGAAAAGAAAAAACGGCCGGTAAAAACCGGATCGCCTTTGAATGCATCAGTTAAAGCAGCGGAAAAAACAGCGATAAAGACCGGACCATATACCGAGGCGGTAGGCCGGAGGAAAACGGCGGTCGCCCGGATCCGCGTATATAATGACGGGAAAAAAAGTTTTATTGTTAATAATAAACCGTCGGATAAATATTTTCACAGCAAAGAACTGGAACGGATTATTCGCCTGCCGTTCGACATAATCCAGGAAGAAAACGGTTTATCGGTAACCGCGATCGTAAAAGGAGGGGGAATCCATGCCCAAGCGGAAGCGATTTGTCACGGAATATCGCGATCGCTTCTGATTATTAACGCCGAACATCGGAAAAAACTGCGGGGAGCAGGATTATTGACCCGCGATGCGCGGATAAGGGAAAGGAAAAAATTCGGTTTAAGGCGCGCCAGAAGAGCTCCGCAATTCTCGAAACGTTAATCAGTCAGCTATTTAACAGACAGCGGGCATCTCCCGCTGTTTTTGTTTCTTTTTCCTAATGGACCATTTTTTCGGTCAGATAGAATGCGTTATCCGTAAGCAAATAAAGGCGCTGGGTCTGTTCGTTATAAACAATATCGATATTTTTTTGGATTATCAACTGATTGCCGTTTTCTTCGTGAAAAGCCGGTTCGGCAAGATTAATCGCATCGCGGTCATCGATTTCTGTTATTTTTACGGCACCACCGGCCGCAAATATCAGATAATGCGACGTATACCAATAAACAGACTGAATTTGGCCGGATAAACGGGTTAAAAAAACCAGATCGCCGGATTTTCGCCGGGGAGCGTCAGCCTCATCGGTCAAATAATAAACCCATATCTCCGACCCGGCCAAAATCACCGCTTTTTTATTATCGGGAGAAAGGCGGATTTCCGATATTCGTTCAAACAGTTTTTCGAATTGGCGCTTATCCGAAGCAAGCCGATAAAGCGAATCATCTTCTTTAATCATCGGCGAGCCGCCGTAAACGACGATATTATATTCACGGTCTTTCTGAATATTAAACGGTTCGCTATTTATCCGGTCGCTAAAGGAAAGGGAACCGTCGCTTTTATATATAAAGCCGCGGCTGTCGAAATAATATAAATCATTGCCTACAAATTTGAATGCCAAAATACCATCCGTTAATTTACCGGGCGGCTCGTCAAGAGCGATTTTCCACAATGTGCCCTTGTCAATGAATAATAATTGGCTGTCAGAGGCGCCGTTAAACTCGACATTTTGAGCACTAATCGGAATATTGATAACCGGCTTAACCGCCGGAACGACAGAAACCCCATTACTGGAGCGATAATCCAATAAATAATACCTTTGCGGCGCAAGATCGGCGGTGATAATTGCCTTAACGAGCGCCAACCGTTCGTCATTAGAAAAAGTCAGCTTATGGATATAAACTTGCCGGGTATTAAATATTTCGCTGCCCAATACCATTTCTTCCTGTCCGTTAATGTGCCCGATAAAAGCAAAATACTGCAAGCCATTCAGGTATTTTTCCAGGATCAGGCGGTTTCCTTTCGGCGACTTAAAAAGGCGCGCCGAATTGGTATCCAGCTTAACGGCCGATACGCTAACCGGCACGAGAGTGATATTTTTTGCCTCTGCTACTTTTTTTGGTTCGACAGATAAAGACTTTGTCCAGGCGATATATCCGCCCTTACCAACCGTGATTCGGTAAGATTTCGGGAAAATATTATCAATCAAAGCGGTTCCGAATAACAGATCAGTTTTCTTTTTTGGCAGGTCGGCAATTTCAACGGTGGCGCTTTTCGGCTGAATCCGGAAATATAATCCGCCGGTTTGCGTAATTTTTTTCTCTTTTAAATCCAAGCGATATCCGGCCGAATACATAATAACGGCCGGCGCGAGAATAATAAAAAGAATCAGGCAAATAACAAACAACAGCGTCCGTTTAGGCTTGGTCATAATGGTGGATAGTACAATCCTAACCGTATTCTAAACTATTGGCCGTTAATCAACAACTTGAGCGAAAGAAAGAGGAAAAAAGCCTCAATGGCGCGCTTGCTAAAATCGTGATGATAAACTAAGATGTACCTGTAAAGCGCGCCAATAATGTTATAATCTCTTTCAATTATGGCAGAACAGGCGGAAAAAGTGGAAAAGCTTGTTGTGAATGGCGGTAAAGAAATTTTTGGATCGGTCAGGCTGTCCGGATCAAAAAATGATGCGGCGCCGATTTTGGCGGCAACGCTCCTGTCGCCCCAGCCGTCGGTAATTGATAACCTGCCGTTAATCGAAGACGTCTTTAAAATTATCAAGCTATTGGAAAGCATGGGCGTGAAAACCAAATGGATTAATGAAAGGAAGATAAGAATTGATACCGGCGAGGTTGACCCGGAAAATATTAATTTATCGCTTATCGGAGAAACGCGGATGTCGGTATTAATGATCGGTCCGCTTCTGGCGCGATTCGGCCGGTTCAAATATTCATCCCCCGGCGGCGATAAAATCGGATTAAGGCCGATTGATACTCACATTGAAGCGTTAAAAAAACTTGGCGTTATTATCAAAAAAGAAGGCGGTCAGTATTTATTCGACAGGGGAGAGATGGCCGCCAAAGAAGTTGTATTGAAAGAGTTCAGTCCTACGGCAACGGAAAATGTGATGATGGCGGCCGCCCGTCTTTCGGGAAAAACAACCCTTAAAATTGCCGCCGCTGAACCGCACATCCAAGATCTCGGAATATTCTTAAGAAAAATGGGCGTTTTAGTCAGCGGTCTAGGCAGCCATACCATTGAAATTGAGGGAAATGCCCACTTAACCGGCGCCGAACACCGGATTATTCCGGATTATCTGGAAGCGGGAACTTTCTTTTTGGTCGGCGCTTTAACTGCCCGGGAGCTAATAATCCCGGAGTTTCCCGATAATGACCTCGATTTCTTCTTGGCAAAAATGGAAGAAATTGGCGTAAATTTTGAGCGCCGCAGCGATTGTCTTGTCGTAAGAAAATCACCTAACCTTACAGCAACGAAAATTCAGGCATTGCCTCATCCTGGATTTCCTACGGACATTCTGCCGATAACCGTTTCTCTTTTGACTCAAGCCAACGGCCGGAGCCTGATCCACGATCCCCTATACGAAAACCGCTTGAATTTCATCCACGAGTTGCGAAAAATGGGGGCCGATATTGAGTTGGTTGATCCCCATAGAGCGTTTATTTTCGGAAAAACGTCTTTAACCGGCACAAAAATATCCAGCCTGGATATTCGCGCCGGAGCGTCTCTGGTTGTCGCCGCACTGGCCGCTAATGGGCAAACGGTTATTGATAATATTTATCAAATCGACCGCGGTTACGAAAAAATAGAAGAAAAGCTTTCCGGCCTGGGCGCCGATATAAAGCGCGTAAAAGAATAATCCCGTTTTAATCAATGATTATTCCATGTTTACTCCTAAAATCGGCATCGACTTAGGAACATGCAACTCGGTGGTTTTTGTTCCTAAAAAAGGATTAGTATTAAATGAACCGTCGGTGGTTGCCGTATCGCTGTCGGAAAATAAAATCCTCGCCGTCGGCCTTGAAGCAAAAGAAATGACCGGAAGAACGCCGGATACCATTCGCGTTTACCGGCCGTTAAAAGACGGAGTGATTGCCGAATATCGCATCACCGAGGCAATGTTGAGGCATTTTATCAACAAGGTATTGGGAAAACATCATCTATTCAAGCCGGAATTGATGGTGGGAGTGCCGGCGGGGATTACTTCTACGGAAAGACGCGCCGTTATTGAGGCGGGAATCGCCGCCGGCGCCCGAGCGGTTTATGTCGCCAAAGAGCCGATTCTCGCGGCGATTGGCGCGGGGATCCCCATTAATTCGTGTTCGGGGCATATGATTGTCGACATCGGCGGCGGTACGGCCGAAGTTGCCGTTATCTCCCTGGGCGGGATTGTCAACGCCGGTTCGGTAAGGAGCGCCGGCGATAAAATTGACGAAGCAATTGCCGATTATATCAAGAAAAAATACAACCTCTCAATCGGATCGCAGACCGCCGAAGAAGTCAAAATGAAAATCGGAACGGCATTAAAAGATAACGACGAGAAAATAATGGAGGTTACCGGCCGCGACTTGATTCTCGGATTGCCGCGCACCGTTAAGGTTTCATCCAACGAAATATGCGACGCTTCTCAAGATATATTGAATGAAATCATTCAAAATATTAAGCAAGTTCTTTGGGCGACGCCGGCGGAGCTGTCGGCCGATATTATGGATAAGGGGATGATCGTTTCCGGCGGGGGAGCGCTTCTAAGGAATATTGACGGGTTGATATCCCAGGAAACCGGCGTACCGTGTTTTATCGCGGAAACGCCGCTATTATGCGTTGCCAAGGGGACCGGCGTCGTTTTGGAAAACCTTGAAACGTATAAAAAAAGCATTATGTCTAAAAGATGATGAAGGGAAATGATTATCGGTCATGAAAAACAATGGGAATATCTTTTCCGGCTGATGTCTAAAAAAAACTTGGCGCAAGGATATATTTTTTGCGGTCCGGAAAAAATCGGCAAAAAAACACTGGCCATCGAACTGGCGAAAAAGATATACGGAGAAGATGTATTATTGCGGGCCAGCGGCAATTTTAAAATCATCAGTCCTGATACTAAAGAGATTAAAATCGGCCAGATCCGCGAATTGATATCCTGGTTCTCCTTAAAGTCGCCGGATAATAAAATCAAAATGGCGGTCATTGATGACGCCCACCAGTTGAACGAGGAGGCGCAGAATTGCCTGTTAAAGACTTTGGAGGAACCAAAGGGCGAGGCGGTCATTGTTTTAATAACCGCTTATCCGATGATGCTGTTAAAAACAATCCTTTCCCGGCTATCGATGATTAAATTCTACCGGTTAAGCGAAGACAAAATCGCCGCCGGCCTTATTGAAGAGGGAGTAAAAAAAACCGATGCGGTACGTATCAGCCGGCTGGCGATGGGAAAACCGGGAATCGCTAAAGATTTGATCTCATCAATACAGAGCGCGCAAAAGAGGGAGAAAGAATTTGCCTTACTCAACGAAACGCTGGAAGCGCCCCTAAGCCGGCGGGTCATTATGGCAAAAGAGCTGGCCAATGACCAAAACAATATCCTGGAAATGCTGGGATTATGGATATGGGAAATGCGAAATAGGATGATTAATGGCGGCCAGCCGCTAAAAAAAATAAAAATAAAAAAAATAATCGAAAGAATGGAATACACAAAAGCGTTAATTGAGCGGACCAATACCAATCCGGTTTTGGCGATGGAGACTTTGATGATTGAGATGTAATAAAAAAGCGGTTAGTATCAATAAATACCGTCAAAACGCGGACATTATTATTATCTATATCTTATGCATAAAGAAATCATTGAAAAAACAAAGCCGGAACTGAATAAGGCGGTGATATATTTAGAGAAAGAATTATCAAAAATTCACGGATCACGACCTTCAATTGCTTTAGTCGAAGAGGTGCCGATAGATTATTACGGTGTAAAGACGCCGCTTAAACAGCTGGCGGCGTTGTCTTTCTCTGACGCCCGAACAATATTAATCCAGCCTTGGGACAAGTCATCTTTATTGAGCATCGAAAAAGCGTTTCTTACCTCGCAGTTAGGAATTAATCCGGTCGTCGATAAAGATATTATCCGTCTCCCTTTTCCGCAGATGAACGAAGAATACCGCAAAGAACTGTTAAAGCTGATGAACGGCAAAATGGAGGAAGCGCGGCTGACAATCCGCCGCTATCGCGAAGACACCTGGAGGCGGATCCAGGAGGGTTTTCGCCAGGGGCAGGTCAGGGAGGATGATAAGTTTCGCGCCAAGGATGAATTACAAAAAGTCATTGACGGGTTTAACGAAAAAATAGAAAGTATCGGTAAAAAAAAGGAAACGGAAATAATGAACTGATATGTCGGTTATTGTTGCTCTCTTCAGCCTAATCGCCCTTTTGGTAATCCACGAATTTGGCCATTTTTTTGTTGCGAAAAAATTCGGCGTTAAAGTTGAAGAATTCGGCGTCGGCTATCCGCCGCGGTTATTTAAAAAAGAATTTAGAGGAACGACATATTCATTAAACTTATTGCCGTTTGGCGCGTTCGTGAGGTTTCCCGACGAAAGCGGCGCCGATGACCAAAGCAAATACTCTCATCAGCCGGTTAATAAGAGATTTTGGATTGCGATGGCCGGGGTGATTTCTTTTTGGATTCTGGCGATTGCCATTTTAACCGTCGTATTAACCGTCGGAACGCGGATAAATATCGAGGATAGCGACAATAGCAACCTGATTAATCCGGCGATCACAATAATCGGCGTTCAACCGAACTCACCGGCGGCGATTTGCGGGATGATGCCGGGCGATAATATCGTTTCTATGGCTGTTAACGGGGCAACAATTAAAATCGAAAAAGTGAAAGAGGTTCAGGATTTTGTATCAAAGAATATAAAAAGCGAAATTCATCTTACATTAATGCGCGGAGATGATTCGCTTGAAGTTACCATAAAGCCCCGGGAGAATCCGGCGGCCGGGGAGGGGCCGATGGGGATTATTCTGTCAAAAACAACAATTAAAAAAGTGCCTTTTTATCGCG
>CAZUEG010000008.1:0-12408 GCA_964619495.1 uncultured Candidatus Saccharibacteria bacterium
GGCGAAAAAGCGATTACATTAGATGA
The DNA here is from genome assembly GCA_964619495.1 of uncultured Candidatus Saccharibacteria bacterium. Classification (GTDB taxonomy): domain Bacteria; phylum Patescibacteriota; class Minisyncoccia; order Minisyncoccales; family GWA2-46-15; genus CAZUEG01. Next base: position 27 of record CAZUEG010000008.1, read on the forward strand.
CGCGCAAATAAATTTTTTGAAACTGTCCGAAAAATTAGCCCATATCGGCGCCGAATTGCTGATCGATGTTGTTCCTAAATTAGCGGCGGAAACAGCATCCTTTAAGGTTCAAGATGACGAAAAGGCAACATATACAAAAATAATATCAAAAGCGGACGGTAAGATTGACTGGAAAAACAGCGCCGAACAGATTGAGCGGCAGGCTAGGGCTTATGATCCGTGGCCCGGCGCTTACTCGATTATCCGTTCCGACGATAAATACAACAATAAAATTTTAAAAATATACAAATCATTCGTTCTAGAACAGACGAAAAACGGTCCTTTTGGCGATCCCGGAAAAACATATTTAGCGGCCAATGATAAGATTGCAATCATGTCCGGAAAACATTTTCTGGTAGCCGAAGAGCTCCAGCTGGAGGGCGGAAAAAGGATATTGACCGGCGAGTTTTTGGCCGGTCATAAAGATTTTATCGGCGTAATGCTGGCTTAATGATGTGGTTACTTATGACGAATTGAAAAAGGGGGCGCAGATTATTATCGATGGCCAGCCATACGAGATTGTCGAGTCCTCGCTGATGTTTAAGGGCAGAGGACATTCTACGTTGACTGCCAAATTAAAAAACCTCCTGACCGGAAACGCGATGAGCCGGACGTTTCAGCCGTCAGATGCTTTTAAAGAAGCGGAAATTTTGAAATTTTCGGCAAAGTTTGTTTATGTTCACCGCGAAAATTATGTTTTTTCGATGGCCGATAATTCATCAAAGCGATTTGAATTGGAAAGAAGCCAACTGGGCGACAATTACCGGTTTCTAAAAACGAACCAGAGCGTTGAAGCGCTTCAATTTAAAGATAAAATAATAAACATTGTTTTGCCGATAAAATGCGCCTACCGGGTCAGCGAAGCGCCGCCAGGGATTAAAGGCGACCGTTCACAGTCGGGAAACAAACAGGTTACGATTGAAACGGGAGCCGTTATTAATGTTCCTTTGTTTGTTGAGCAAGATGATATTGTGGAGATCAACACCGAATCCGGCGAATATGTCAGAAGAGTTGAATAATATTGGCATTTTTTTATAATGTTTTAAATTTGAACCAAGGGATTTGGATTTCCCTGAAAGGGGGTGATCCGGTCGTCTCGAGGAGGAGCAGGCAAAGACCGCGTGGTCTGACAGGTCTGCTCCTCCTTGTATGTTTAATGTAAAAAAATCCGGATAAGTCCGGATTTTTTATTATCTGCCTTGTTTATGATAGATTAGTATATAAAAGTCACCTATGCTGTTTCCCACATTCACATTTTTTGTTTTTTTTACCGTTGTTCTCATATTAAATTGGCGGCTAAAAAAATGGCCTGTTTTATGGCGATTGTTCCTTTTAGTTATCAGTTATTTTTTTTATGGCGCCTGGAATATAAATTATCTTTTCTTAATTATTATCCTGCCAGGATTTTCGTACTTAATGGCGTTAATAATCGCCCGCCAAAAAAAAGCTAAAATTATTTATTTAATGATATCGATTGGCGTTAGTATTCTGACGCTGGCAGTCTTTAAATATTTTGACGCGGTAAGAATCCTGATTGAAACCGCCGGAAATTTATTCCAAATTCCATTTGTCGCAAGTTTCAGCAGTATCATCCTGCCCATCGGCTTGTCGTTTTATGTTTTAAGGATAATTTCTTTTTTAGTTGAAGGGTACCGCAATAAACTTTCGCAGTTTCCCCCTCTTTTAGACTACGCGATTTATCTGTCATTTTTCCCCTACTTGTTATCCGGTCCGATTTCCCGGCCGAACGAATTCCTGTCGCAGCTCGTAGATGGCGGCGCAAAGATGATAGAAAATATTGATTTGTGTTTTACGATGATTTTGACCGGTCTTTTTAAAAAACTAGTCATCGCCAGCTATTTAAACACGGCAATCGTTGACAACGCATTCAATGTTCCGCAAAACCATTCATCATTGGCAATCTTAATTGCTATTTATGCCTATAGCGCGGTTATCTATTGCGATTTCAGCGGTTATACCGACATGGCAATCGGTTTGGCGGGACTTTTGGGATTTAAGTCGCCAATTAATTTTGATTCGCCATATCGCTCATTGTCCGTCGCGGAATTTTGGCGCCGCTGGCATATCAGCTTGTCCTCTTGGCTAAGAGACTATATATACATTCCCCTAGGCGGTAATCGTCATGGCGAGAGACGAAAGTATATAAACTTGATGGCGACAATGTTAATCAGCGGTTTATGGCACGGAAGCGGTTTGAACTACCTGTTTTGGGGCTTCTGGCATGGCGTAGGCGTGATTTTTAATCATATCTTGTCAAAGACTCACATTGAGGCAAATTCAGGCAAAATCAGCCATTTCTTCAGGATATTTTGCCGGTGGCTGATCACCTTTAATTTTATCAGTTTTGGCTGGATTTTTTTCCGTTCTGAAACAATAAGCGACGGTTTTACGGTTATCCGGCAGTTATTTAATTACCAATCCCCCGTTGAGGCTCTTCCCCTGTTCGCGATTTATCTGACGATAACTGCTGTTATTTATTTTCTTTTTGAGGAGCAGGTAAAGTCATTTTTCGTTTATTTGCTTTCCCGGCAAAGAACGATTATCAAAGCGGTGTTTATCGCTTTTTCCGTTATCGCGATCATAAATCTGGGCCCGGATATTATTCCCCCCTTTATATATTTCAGTTTTTAGCATGAATAATTTACCCGAATGGCAATGAGGAACCATATACTGCAAAACGAGTCGGATCCGAAAAAGGCGATGATAATTTTAATTGCCGCGCTTTTCTTAGTTTCTTTTTTTGAATCAAAAAGGATAAGCAGATTGGCGCCAACCGCCAAAACGGCAATTATGAGGGAAATCGGCGGCGTCTATTCCGGCCTAACAGAAGAGCTTAAAAACGTTTCGGGAATCGCCTATTTTTTTAACAAGGAAGAATTATTTTGGAAAAAACTGAAACTGTCGCCGATGATATTCGATATTCCAATGCCGGTTATCGGTAATAACCTCTATTCTTCAAAAAGAGAAAAAATCAATCCGCCCTACAATGTGTTGATTGTCGGCGATTCTTTTATTGCCGAAAGCTTCGGTCCCCTATTGGAAAAAACATTGCTTGGCTATAAAGATGTCACCGTAATCAGGGTAGGCATTTATTCTACGGGACTGTCGCGGCCGGATTATTTTAATTGGCAAAATGAAATCCGCTCCTTAATCGACAAAACAAAGCCGAATATTGTTATTGTGATGTTCGGCGCCAATGACGCGCAGGACATTAAGGATATAGACGGAAAAACATTAACCCACTACGGCGACAAAGACTGGAACAGTTTTTACGCGAAAAACACGGCATCCTTCTTAAATATTCTTAAAGAATATAATATTTTTGTGTTGTGGATCGGTAATCCCATTGCCCGCGACAACAAATACAAAACGAAAATCGAAAATCTTAACAAAGTATTCTCGGAAACGGTTTCAGGATATGAAAATGCCGTGTATTTCTCCACCTGGAAACTGCTGGCCGATGATAGGGGCAATTATACCGATTATTTATCGGGGGTTAACGGGAAAAAATATCTGGCGCGGGCCAGTGATGGCATTCACATGACGCAATTCGGCGCCAGCTTTATCGTTGATGCTTCAATAGAAGAGCTGAATAACCAAATAATGCTGGTAACGCCGGAAGATATTGATAAATGATCTCTAATTAATGATTGGCGGTACGCGAAGGATCATCAGGATTACATAAATAACCGCGATGCCGGTAAGAAAACTGGCGAGATTGCAGAAAAATGACATTCTTAATGCTTCGCTAAAAAGCAACGCTTTCTTTACGGCCAGTTTAATCAATATTGTTTCAAGAATAACGATAACCGTTTCGTAAACCAAAACCCCCAGCCACGAAGCTGTAACCAAGGATGCGGCGTCGACGACGTTGCCAAAAAAAGGAATTTTTACCGAAAGAAGATACCAGCTGATCGGCATGGATATCATATTTATCATCAAAACATACAAAGCGATCTTCTTGGCTTTTCCCGTGATTGATAAAAAAATCAAAGACACCAAAGTTTCTATTATCAGCCCCGGAACGATCATTAAAGTGCCGATGACCCATGTTTCCGGGTACGAGTAATCAATTCCCACGGCAATCGGATTGGCTAAAACAATCAAGGGGGCGAATATTAGCGGCAAAAGGAGACGGATATTTAAATTTTTCATATTAATAATATTAAAGATTATTAATTGCTTTTTTCGCCGCGGCCTCACCGGCCAAATAACCGGTTGTCCAGCATAATTGGAGATTATAACCGCCGGTTGGGCCGTCGAGATCCAATAATTCGCCGGCAATAAATAAATTACTGTATAATTTCGATTGCATCGTCCGGTTGTCTACCTCCTTCAGAGAAATACCGCCGGAAGTCACGATGGCGTTATTGTAGCCCGCCAAACCGGCTGCTGTCATCTTTATTTCCTTTAGAAGCGATACTATTTGTTTTCTTTCCTCTTTTGTAATGAGGTTCGCGGTTTTATCGGGGTTTATTTTTGATTGACGGATTATCTCGCTAATCAGCCTGACAGGTAACAGATCCCCCATGGCGTTTTTAAATTGGCGATTATGATACTTTAAAAAATCACGCTGGATTCTCTTATCTAAAACCGGGGCCGATAAAGCCGGCTTTAAATCAATGGCAATTTCCGTCTTTCCTTTTTTTAAGAACTCGCCGACAATCTTGCTGGCATCCAAAACAATCGGGCCGGTAATTCCGAAATGGCTAAAAAGCATTTCACCAAATTGGCGGCATTTAATTTTCCCTTCACATAAGACCCGTATCTCAACATTTTTCAAGGTTAATCCGGCCAGCTTTTTAGGCCAATCTTCTTGAATGTTAATCGGGGTTAATGCCGGGCTTAATTCCGTTATCTGGTGGCCAATACTTTTCAGCCATTCATATCCTTCGCCCGTTGATCCGGTTAACGGGTACGACTTGCCTCCGGTAGCCAAAATATAGCATTTTGCCGATAAATTTTTGCCGTTTTTTAAACCGACAAAAGATATTTTCTTTCCGTTTGTCTTTATCGATCTGACTGCCGAGTTATATAAGATAGTAACGCCTGACTTTTTTAAATAACGCATCATTGTGTTTAAAACATCATGCGAATTATTGGTTTCCGGAAATACTCTCTGTCCGCGCTCTATTTTTGTCTTGAGTCCATGCTTATTAAAAAACCCGATTGTCTCTTTGTATCCGAATAAAGAAAACGGCGAAAATAACCAGTCGCCGTTTTTGCCGTAGCGGGCAACCAGTTTCCGGGGATCCAGCTCCGCCTGGGCAATGTTTGATCTCCCTTTCCCGGTCATAAGCAGCTTGGCTCCCAGTTCGCTATTCTTTTCCAGAAGAACCACTTTTACTCCTAACTCGGCAGCTCGGCCGGCACTAATCATTCCTGCCGGTCCCCCGCCGATAACAATGATATCATAATCACTGCCGTGGCTTGAATATTTAGTTTTGGTATCTATTGCTACCATCATAAATAAGAAATTCAAAATCATAAAGCAAATAACAAATGACAAATCAAATTAAAAATTCAAAATTATCGAGTTTAAAACATTTGCTTTATGATTTTAGTCATTGATTTGTAAATTTGCTTTATGATCTTGTCATTTGAATCTAATTATCATTTATCGCCGTAGCCTGGTCCGCTGGCAAAAAATTCAATATTATCAATCACATCAACCTCCAGTCCTAATTTTATTGCCTCGTCTTTAGTTAAGATTGCGCTAATGGGGCATTCAGCAACGCAGGCCCCGCAGTCAATGCACGTTTCCCCGTCAATATAATAAATATCATAAACAGGATTATTTCCCTTAACGATGCAATCAACCGGACATACCGCCGGACATAAGCCGCATTTATTGCACTTTCTGGTAACTATATGCGTCATAGTTTATATTTTATTTATTTTAAACTGTCCAGTATACTTTTTACCTTCTCAATAGATTTTTCGTCCAAAATCGATATTGTTATTGCTGACAGATTTTGTCTTTTTAATATTTTCAGCTTATCTTTAATTCCCTTTTCAGACAGATTATCACTCTTGGTCAAAAATAGATATTCTTGTTTGTCTTTGAGGGCCGGATGAAAACCGATTATCTCCTTGCGGATAATCTGATAATCTTTCTCCAAATCCGACGAATCGCCGGAAATACAATGAAACAATACCTTCGTTCTTTCGACATGTTTTAAGAATTTAATTCCCAGCCCCTTTCCCAATGAAGCGCCTCCGATTATTCCCGGGATATCGGCAATAATCAGGTTTTTGTATGCTCCCAAATTCGGTTCCAGGGTGGTAAACGGATAATTTGCGACTTTCGAAGACGCATTAGTCAAAACGTTTAACAAGCTCGATTTTCCGGCGTTCGGGAGTCCGATTATCCCCACGTCGGCAATCAGCCTTAACTCCAACTTAAGAGTACGGTTCTCTCCGGGTTTTCCATTTTCGGCAATTTTCGGCGTGGTGTTCGTGGAAGATCGGAAAAAGAAATTACCGCGACCGCTTTTACCGCCCTTAGCGATTAAAATCGGAGCATTAACTTTCAAAATATCGGCAGATTGACCGGTTTCTGTGTCGGTAACCGTTGTCCCGATGGGAACGGTTAAGGTTATATCTTTCCCAGAAGCGCCGTCTTTATTATTTAACCCGCCATCCTTTCCGCCTTCAGCCCGTAAGACTTTGCGATAGCGATATCGGTTAAGCGCGGTAATATTATCAACGCCAACGATATATATATTGCCTCCGTCGCCGCCGATGCCTCCCGTTGGCCCCATGCGCATCATATTTTTATTAAAAGCAACTCGGCCATCGCCGCCTTTGCCGGCGTAAACTTTGATTACTACTTCATCAACAATCATATTTTACGGCTGTAATATTCCCTTTGTTTTTCCGTTAATCGAAATAATAATTTTGGTCACCGAAGAAAACTGTTTTAAGGTCTCGGTTATCTGGCTGATAATTGCCGTGACGCGGCACGATCCGGCAACTCCTTTTTCAAGCATGGCATCAAAGTCTGCTTTCGCCGTTCCTTTGTCGATAATAATGCTGTTTAGTTCGGTATTTACATTGATGTTAGTATTGTAACCGTCGGCTGTTTCTTCTTTCTGCGGTCCCCTTAAGAGTTCAATTAGGGCCGCTCTTGCGACGCTTTCGGTTCTCTCAATTTGCCGTTTTACGGGGAAAACTTTTTCACAATTAATGTCCGGATCCAGCTTATTATTAGAAAAATAAACCTGAACCTCAATTGTTTCCGACAAATAGTTACCAAAAATTACCGGTATTTCGATTCGGCGGTTTTTTTCTATAAGACCCGAGGGATTTTCGTTATGGAATATCAATACGCCCTTTTCCCCAATCGGCGTATTGTATTTGATTTCCGCCTCAAAATATACGGGGAATTTAGTCCATTCCGTTTTAGCAATCAGGATGCCGGTGGCGATAATTTTCCCCTGGCTGTCCATCAGTTCAATATTCCCGGCTTGTCCTTCATACGCCGCCCACTCTTTGCCGTTCACATATCCCGTAATGTTTAAGGGAGAGTTTATTACTTGTTCTCTAAAGGGCGATATAATCACGATCGGCTTGGGCGCCAATGGGGACATTTCAATTACTGTTTTCCCCTGTGATAATGACTCGGCACCGTTGATAACTATTACCGACAGTATTAACGACAGTAAAATAACAACGGCAACGGATAGCGAAAACGGTATTTTACGATTTAGCATGTTGTTTTATAAGTTTAACCCAGTTATCCGGATAAGGTGCGGTTATTGTTATCCGCTTGCCGCTGATCGTGGAATTAAAGCTTAATTCTGAAGCGATTAGCGCAATTCCATTAATATCGCATACCAATGGCGCGCCGTATTTTACATCACCAATAATCGGACACCCGATATACGCCAATTGGCTCCTGATCTGATGGGATTTTCCTGTTTTTAATAATATCTTTAATAATGCATAATGCCCATCCGTTAATTGTGTTTCGTAAGCCAGTTCGGCCACTTCTTCTTTACCGCCCGTATTTACCACACCGGTTTTATTAGCTGAATGGTCTTTGACGACATAATTTTTTAACACCCCATTTAGAGGCCTTGGCGAACCAAGAGCCAGGCAATAATATGTTTTTCTGATGGTACGATTTCGAAATTGTTCCGATAGGCGGCTCGCTCCCTTTGAGGTTTTAGCAAACAGAACGATTCCGCTAACCGGCCTGTCCAGCCGGTGAAGCATTCCCACAAACGCGTTACCCGGCTTATGGTATTTCTTTATCAAATAATCGCGTACTTCGTCTAACAAGCTCATATCGCCCGTTTTGTCTTTTTGCGTCAAAAGACCGGCGGGTTTATATACCGCGATCAAGTGATTGTCTTCATATAGGACTTCTAACGGCATAGGCATTCAATTTCACGTTTATTATCATAGCATTATTCTCATGTTCGCCACTATTTACAATGACATTTGACTATGTCTTAATATAACCAAAGGAGGCCAGTGTAAATTCACCCCCGAAAAGAAACTTCGGGCTTTTTAATTTGTAATGCTTGAAAGGGAACTTTCAAAGGTTATTTTCCATCATTATCTCTAAAGGCGTCCGATAATTCAAGGACTTTCGCGGCTTGTTATTGAGAATCCATTTCACCCATTCCAGATATTCTTTTGAATAATTGTTAATATCTGTCCCCTTGGGCCTTCCCACGATTCGGGCAACCTCTATTTTCTTGTGGCCGGAGTCCAATAGCGCCTGAATCCGGTCTCTTTCTGTTTGCGTCAAATGATGTTTTGTTTTCATTATTCACTTTACCCGAAAAAGTTTCTTTTCAGAACGGAATGAACGAGGTGCCAAAATGGCAAAAGATCCTCCGAAGAAAGAGCCGGAATTTGTTCCCGGCTCCCATGATTTTTTATACTTGCTCAGGTAGAACGAGAAAAGGCTGTCCGGCAGCAGGCCGGGCAGCAGGGCTCTTCCGGACAGTCGTCCGGAAGTAGTAGTTCGAAAGGAAGTGATGCTTCAGAAAAGTAGTCACTCCTGATCGAAAAGAGGAAGAGTTTCGGCTCTTCCTCTTTTGCTTTTCTTGTTTTTAAAACATGCACGGGCTCTGTTCTCGCGCTAACCCTATAAACCGTTAATCCGCATCTTTCTTAAAAATCCCTCCATAATACTGCTATTTGAAGGGATCAGATATGGAGAGGCGAACTTTTCGCCCAAAACAGCGATATTAGTAAACGCCTTATCAATCCCCCACATATATCCGGTTTGGAATGGGTATTTTTCTTCTCTTTTTTCATAGGGAAGCTTGATGATGCCATCAGTAAATTCGTTTAATGACGAAAGGACAGTTTTATAGGGGTGGGCCTTAGTCGGATATGGCTCCATTGGAATCTTAATAAATTCAAAAAGCTTAATAATATTTGAAGAGCCGTAAACCAAAGGAAGGCCGATATTATCCGGAAGATTGGCATATTCTTTTATTAAAAACTCTTTCATTTTTTTTATATCATCGGGCGTATTAATCCCCTTTGGATTGTGAGGATCACGGCTAAACCGCTCATGAAGCTGCTGGGCGCCTGTTTTATAAGACTTGCTGATTCTTGCCCCCTTAGAATTGCCGATTGATATTTGGCAGCTGCTGCCGCCGCTGTCGATGATGATATATTCCTGATTAGAAATTAAATCATTTATTACCGATTGGTAATACAAATCTGCTTCTTCCCCGGGACCGATTATTTCGACCGCCAGTCCGGTTTTGTTTTTTATAATCTCTAAAATCTGTTTCTGATTAACCGCATCTCTTAACGCATGAGTGGCGAAGACCCGCAAGCCGCTGCATTTTTCTTTGGCAATAATATCTTTTAAACGGTTTAGTTCCTCGATCGTGCAGTTTAAATTCTTCTCCAGTATAATATTTCCCGACTCAAACATTTCACAGCCAAAGCAGGTCAGGTTATTTGACTGGTATAAAGGGACGAGGTTTCCCCTGTCAAAATGCGCCAAAAGGCATTTTGTTTTCAGGGTGCCAATATTAATTACGGCGTATCTTTTCGGCAGAACCGTCATATTTAATCCTGTTTAGCGTCCGGCATTATTCCGTCGAGCTTCTTTTTGATTTGCATTTTTCTGTAATGGTCGCAGATTACGATAATTCCAAGAACAACAAGGATCAGTAAAATCATCATAGAAATCAAAACAATGACAATTTCTTGTTTGCTCATGGATGAATATTATTATCTTACAGTTTTCAACGCCATGTAGTAGCCCTGTGGTTTTTGGCAAAGCGGACATTTTTCCGGCGCGCCCTTTCCCTTATGAACATATCCGCAATTCAAGCATTTCCATTCTGTCTCTTCGCCCCTTTCGTATAGCGTGCCGCTTTCCAGGCAATTGGCCAAAAACGTATATCTTTCGGCGTGTTTTTCTTCAACCTCGCTGATTTCTTTGAATAAACTGGCAGTCGTTGTCTCTCCTTCCTCCTCGGCGATTTTTTGAAATTCGGGGTACATTGTCCCAAATTCGAACATCTCCCCCGCCGCGGCGTTTCTTAGGTTTGTTAAAGTGTCGCCAAGCGGCTGAATATCGTAAGTATTTGTCATTTTCGCCATATTTTTCAGTTGTTCCAGCTCTTCCTGGGCGTGCGCCCTTTCGTTGTCGGCCGTTTCTTCAAATACTCTGGCGATCCAAACCATTCCCTCCTTCATGGCAACTTCCGCATAATAGGTGTATTTATTGCGGGCCATTGATTCTCCGGCAATGGCCTTCAAAAGATTTTCGTGAGTTCTTTTCATTGTCATTTAGTAATTAATGATATTTATCATTTTAATAATATATCCCTCTATTGTAAACCCCAAAACGTCGCTGTATAGCGTCGCCAGGCGACGCTAGGTTCTTGTTAAAGATTTATTTAGCGCTTCCGGTGCCATAAAGCATTTGCATGATTTTTTCCGCCAGATACATGCCTTTAAAAACAAACCACTTATATTCGGTGCCAATCGCCTGTTTAGCGCTGTTTTCTTCAAAGTAAATTAATACCGATGGCAGGGCAATCACCCCTTCGCCCAGAGTCGATTGGAGAAAAACATTCGGCGACGGAATTAACGTACCCACGTCGTTTTTTATCTCCCATGTCAAAAGAGAAATATCGCCGTTTTTCTTTTTTACCTCATCTCTTAAAAGATTAACCATTACTTCGACCTCCTTAGCCATTTCCCTTGTTTCCAGAATTTTGACGCCATCGGGCAAGGGGCTTTTCGACTTGATGTGATTCAGAATCGCGATTATTTTTTTCTCTTTTTCAATTTCTTTTTTTCTTGATTCTTTGCTCTTTTCCTGTCCCGCCGCCGGATTTTTACCGCCGTTTATATCCGGCTGATCGCTTTGCGGTTCATCGAATTGTTTTTCTTCTGCCATAAGTTATGAAGCTCCCCGACTTGACGGCTCGCCTCGCTGAAGTTTTGGCGAAGCGGGTCGGGGTATCTTCTCCCGCGCTTCGTCGGGAGCGAAATCCCGCCGAAGCGGAAAATTTAATTCGCGTTCATCCGCGAGCTTACGCTCACGGTTTTCCGCGAAGGGGGATAAATTTAAGAATTGCTTTCAGATAATGCTGATTATAGCCGCTTGGATGATAAAGCTACTTAATATCGCTATGGTTTGTCAGATAGCCGGTAAGGACATCGATTGCGTGGCGATAATCCACCCTCTCTTGGACAGATGCATCTGTTTGTAATGTCAGCCATCCTAATAACATATCGATTGTTGATAAAATAAGATGCTGGTCGGGGCCGATTTCTTCAACAAGTTGAATAGTCTCGCTGATTTTTTTATCTCTATCGGCAATTATTTTCTTGTAAAATTGTCGGCAGTTATTCATCGTTTCTGTATCGTACAATATTTTTCCCGGTTCGTATTTCATATGTTATTTATTAATTTGTTATTGCGTAAATAAACGGACACACTGATAATTACAGGGATCATGGTTATTATAAAACCGAATATTGCCAAGCTTACCATCATTAATTTGATCGCTGTTAGTGTGAAAAATATCGACAGGATGCCATAGCCCAATACAGGAATCAGGTAAATAATTTTACTGACATTATTCTTATTTCCCGGAAAAAAATACTCAAATGCCCTAAATATCCCGGAAGAAATAAACGCTACAATAAACCATCCGATAAAATTGCCGATCGGTATTCCGTAATATCCTCCCCCGCTAATCCATGACCAATTGCCGCTAATTACCTGAAGGGGATCCATAAACAGGTCGATTGCCGTAACCGCCAAGCTGTCGAAGATAACCAGCAATATCAACAATGACCAAGACCCATTTAAATGGCTCGG
>CAZUEG010000009.1:0-11610 GCA_964619495.1 uncultured Candidatus Saccharibacteria bacterium
ACAAAAAACCCTTCAAAAATCGGAGGGTTTTTTGTTTGCCGACTTGCTATATTAACCGCCGCTCGCGCGTCTTGCGGTCCAACGTTTCATTTACTAAACGGTCGGCTCTTTTATTTTCTTTGCGAGGAATTAATTTAAAGGAAACTTTATTGAAATCAACTTTCAGATTCCATATCTTTAAAAACAGTTCGCCGATGCGCGGTTCAATAATTTTATACTTTCCCTCCAGCTGTCTAACCATCAATTCGGAATCCGAGTGAACTTCTACAACAACGGATGCCGACGTTTTTTTACCGATAAGCGAGCGTAACTTAGTTAAGGCGAATATTGCCGCCTGATACTCCGCTTCGTTGTTTGTTGACGAATCGGAAAGATATTCGCCATATTCCTTGGCCGCCTGTCCGTTATCGCCGCAAACTACCACCCCGATCGCTGATGGACCAGGATTGCCCCGCGAACCGCCATCGGTGAAAATAATTATCTTCTTCATAATTTTTATCTACTTTTTAGGCGACCGGCCGGTTTGACAACCGGCATATTGGATTTTCCGTTAAGGGCGGAAAAGTAATCAATTAAACGCTTTTCGAGATGTTTAATCTTGGCCGTCTTTATACAAAAACCGCTGGCCAAGTGATGGCCGCCATAGCTGACTAAGATTTGCGAACAGCTTTTCATCGCCTCCACGCCGCTTATCCCTTTTGGCGTCCGAATTGCTCCCCGGCTTAATGTCGGCCCTTGTTGGTATATGAATGCCGGCTTATTGTATTCACGGCATACCTTTGAGGCAACGTAACCGAGAAGCATCGTCGGCCATCCCTTATCGCCGATAAACGAAATCGGCGAATCCGATTGGCTCTCGGCGATTAATTTAGCCGATTCGTATATTTCTTTCATTTCCAAATGCCTCGCCTTGCTGTCTTCAATTAATTTTTTCAAGATCGGCTTGGCATCGTCTATGGTTATCGCTGTCAGAAAGCGATATGTTTCCATTAAATGGTCCCTAATTCCGCTGAAATTTAAAATAGATACTGCTTTCTGGGAAATCTCAATCGGAGAGTTGTGGCACTCGGCTTTATATTCATCAATAAACGCCCTTAACCCCGGACGCGCTGTTTTCATCAGTACCGACAATCCCCGATTGATAATTGTCCGGTTATCATGCCTTACCGGCATCATATCGGCCAAAGTGGCGATAGAAACCAGCTCTAAAAATGATTCTCTCAACCTTAGGGAATATTTTCTTTTAAACAATTCCTTGGTCAGGCAATATACCACGCCGCTGGCGGCAAATCCCTTGAATCTGCAAGGATCTTTCGGCTGTTTCGGGTTAACGATTATCGCCGCTTTGGGGAGTTGCGCAAAAACTTCGTGATGGTCGATAATTAATACCGTGAAGCCCAGACAATTGGCAATATCCACTTCTTCGAAGTTGCTGATTCCGCAATCCAATAGGATTAAGAGTCCGGGGGCATATTTTTTCAGATACTTCAACGCGGTTTTATTAAGCCCGTAACCCTCTTTCTGGCGATCGGGAAAATATACCGCTGATATTTTGCCGCCAAGATTACTGATGCTTTCCTTCATCAGAATAACCGAAGTCAGCCCGTCAAGGTCGGCATCACCGTAAAGAATTATCAATTCATTTTTCTTAATCGCGCTGATAATTCTTGTCGCTAACTTTTCAATATTTTTAATTCTCTTAGTCATAAAATATTAGTTGGTTGTAACTTTCATTTCCGGTAATACCCAAATGTAGCAAAAAACAGCAAGAAAAACAAAAAAACGGCCAGGCCGTTTTTAAGACCGTTACTTCAATGCTTCAATTCCGCAAAGCATTCCACTACTCAAGTAGGCGATCATCGCCCCGCCGCCGGTAGACACATAAGAATATTTATTCAAAAGTCCGAAACGATTGTTAAACGCCACCGTTTCCCCGCCGCCGATTACCGAATATGCGCCGCTGTTGATAATCGCCTCGCCAATCGCCTTTGAGCCGTTTACATACCGGTCATTTTCGTACATCCCGAACGGCCCGTTCCAAAAAACAGTTCTCGCGGAGGCGATAATATTTTCAAACAGCCTGATCGATTTTACTCCGATATCCAAACCATTATCGATTTCGTCAATCGGTCCGATTATTTTTTCCGGATGGTTAAAAACCAGCTGTTTAGAAGCAATCCCTTTTTGAATCGGACCGCTGATAATAATCGTATCGGCAGTTTCCGCTAATTTTTTAATTAACGACGCTTTAGTCTCTACTTTTACTCCGCCGATAATCGCCACCATCGGGCGAGCCGGACTGGCAATAATTTTATCAAGAGCCTCCATTTCTTTTTTTAACAGCAGGCCCCGGCCTTTCAATAAAAATTTCGGAACCCCGATTATCGAGGCATACGGCCGATGGCATTCGGCAAAAGCATCGTTGATATAAATATCGGCAAACGACGCCAATTCCTCCGAAAATTGCTGATCGTTATTTTTTTCTCCGGCATTAAACCGCAGGTTTTCTAACAAGAGAATTTCCCCGGCCTTAAGGGAACCTACCATTACTTTGGCTTCGATTCCGACAGGCTCGTTTGTTTTATATACCCTTTGGTTCAATAATCTTTCTAATACCGCCCTAACCGGATCAAGGCGTAATTCCTCCCTGACAATTCCTCCCGGATCGCCTAAATGGCTCATCAAGATTATCTTGGCTCCAAGGCCGGCTAATTTTTGAATTGTGGGAACGGATTCCTTTATCTTATATTCTTCCAGAACCTCGTTATTTTTTCCCAGAGGGACGTTAAAATCGCATCTTATAAGGACGCGCTTGTCCGCTACATTAAAACTGTCGATTTCGTGGATCAGTTCCATAGATATTATCCTAATTTATTCGCGGCGATATTCGGCCGTGAACGGATCATCTTCTTCTTTTTTCTCCGGGGCGGCTCCGTGGGTATCCGGTTGAATGACGGTATCTTGCCCGACCATGGCATTATCCAAATCCGGTAAATTGCTGTTGTCAGTTATTTGCACTTTCGGCGCTTCCGGCGTTTTTGGCGTTACCTCCCCCGGCCCGGCCATTTTCGGAACTTCTTTGTTTACCGCTTCGGCTTCGGTTTCTTTTTTTTGTTTTTTCTTAATCTTTTTCCGGCAGCTCTTGCAGTAAACGGGGCGGCGATTATCGGGAGGAAAAACTACCTTGGTATCTTTTCCGCACTTCGAGCAACGGGCGTCATAAAGAGGCTGCTGGTCTCCCCCTCCCATTAAAGGCATTATGGCGGCATTATTCGACATATCGCCCAGCCAGTCGCTAATTTTTTCCTCAACCATTTTTCTGGAAACGCTGTACCTTTCACGCGATACGCGGATAATCGTATCCTTCCGGCTGTCTTCAAGAGGATTAAACGGCGAAAGAGTAGTCGCCGAAAACGGCCGGCCGGCCAAGCCGTTAATCATCAACTTCAGATAAACATTATATTTTGCCAGGTTAACAAGGTCGGTTGCCGTAAAACCGGGGGCAAATTCTTTTTCCAGATATTCGGCATCGTCAGCGCCAACCCGAAACGAAACCAGGGTGCCGACATTGCCGAATACGGCATCGCAAACGGTTTCATCAAGCTGGTTGATGTACTGATGGCCCAAAATCAAAGAAAGCCGGTACTTTCTCGCTTCCGATAGGATATTAGCAAATGATTCGGTAGCGAAATTTTGAAACTCATCGACATAAAAAAAGAAATCCTTTCTTTCCTCTTCGGGGACATCAACCCGGGACATTGCCGCTAGCTGCAATTTGGTGATTAGTAGCGACCCGAGAAGCTTGGAATTATCTTCGCCGATTCTTCCGACCGACAAGTTCATAATCAGGATTTTTTCTTCGTCCATAATTGTCCGCATGTCGATCGTTGATTTGACCTGGCCGATGATATTTCTGATAATCGGCGCGGAAATAAATTGCCCTACCTTATTTTGAATTGCGGCGGTGGCTTCGATTTCGTATCTTTGGGTATAGCGGGCAAACTCCACGTTCCAAAAGGCCTTGATAACCGGATCGGTTATTCTTTCAACGACTTTGCGGCGGTACTCCGGGTCGGCCAGCATCCGGTTAATGCCTAAAAGCGTCGATCCCGGATATTCAAGAAGCGCCAAAATCGAATTATTAAGGATATATTCCATCCGCGCCGACCATACGTCGGGCCAGATCTTTTTAAAAACGCCCATCAGGCCGGAGGCCACAAGATGGCGATGCTCCAGGCCGACTTTCTCCATTACATTAAAAGAAATCGGAAAATCCAGGTCGGCGGGATTAAAATAAACGACATCGTTGACCCGGCCCGAGGGAACAAAATCCAAAAGGCGCTCCGCCGCTTCGCCGTGAGGATCAATGAAGCCGATCCCCCTTCCGGCCTGAATATCCTGGATTGCCATATTCTCCATCATCGCCGTTTTTCCCATCCCCGTCTTTCCGATAACATACATATGGCGGCGGCGATCATCGGTTTTAATGCCAAAACGCTTCTGCGTATTGCGGAAATTCGTTTCGGCGAATAGATTAATATCCGTTGCCATATTAGATCAGAGTATTATTCAACCGGCAGATCGGCGGGCGCCTCGCTTTTCTTCGATTCGACGCGGACGACTGTCGAAGCCGGAGCAACAGTTCTCGACGGGAAATGATAAATCGTTGCTAATTCTTCGGCGTCAAGGATAAAATCGCCGCCCGGCAAAGGAAATAAAGGCGCTTGCCGTAATCGGTAATTTCTGATTATCCTTCTTTTCCTGGCGTAAAGCCGGCGTTGAACCAGCAAATACCAGTCGTACCAATTTTGTTTTATTTTGGTAATCGTCTGCCCCCAGGGAACGATCGCATTAAGGTCGTTTGTCACGAAGTTGGCAAAATAACTCATCGGGATGCGGATATGATGAGTATTAAAAGCATCTCTTTTGGCCACATATAAATAACGGACGTTGCACACAAAGCCCAGCTTGCTGATTTTTCTTTCTATGGCGGCGACGACATTTTTTTCGCCGGGAGTCAGTTTCATTTCCGGCGGCAAAATATCTTTAGTTTCTTCCTGCTTTACTCCGGGCGGCATGCCGAGAACCGCCAAATCACCGATTTCGGCAATTATTGTTTTTACTGGCGGATCGCTCCGACGATTTACCAGCTTATTTTTAATCGCTTCGCCTTCTTTGAGCCAATCTTTCTCGTCAAGAAAAGGAATAGCGACAACCTGGACCCATAATTGTTCTCCGGGTTTCAGCCGCGTCATTCCCTCAAGAAGACCGGAAATCGGATCGACCCGCTTTTCTTCTTCGGACTCTTTTTCTGTTTCAAACTCGGGATAAGTTTTAATCGGATAAGGATCGGGTTTTAATGTGTGATAATCAGTTCCCCACATTTCCCATTCTTTATTGGGAATATCGAGCGGCACTTTGTTGCTATAATCTTCAACCTCGGTTATTTCCGCATCCGGATATTGGGAATAGATATGGCTTTCGGTAATTGTCCGATATTTTAGAGGCAGACGGATATAAAAATGAGGGATTCCGTCAATTGATACAATTTCGAACGAAAAACCGAGAAGAAATTCTCCTTTCCACCATTTTTCGAACCAGTTTGGCGGCCCGTAGATTTGCCACATTCCCGATATTACCGTATCCATTGCCCGGATCGGTTTCAAGCTTTCGTCGGGAACGCGAACCTCGATAATCACCCTTTTCACCGTGTCGTCATAAATATCCTGGCGCCACCATAGCCAAAAAAACAAAAGAGGCCTCCATATTATGAACGGCAGAGGCACCCACCACCAGACGGCAAATATTTCTTTTGCGGTCTGGATTACGGGCGCCAGATTTAATCCGTTAAAGAATGATAAAATTGAATCAAATGGCATTAATCCTTTATACCATACTTTCCTATGATTCCTGTATCTGATACTTGCCGTCAGAGGTGCGATAAAAATTCTGCCGGTTAGACAGATTGAAAGTAATGGTATTCTCTTTTACAAAGCGCTGTTTCGTGACTAAGGTGATTATTTCCTCCTTGGAAAGCGGTTTCTTGGCGGACTTGATGACCCTTGCGATAACATCTTTTACTACCCCGGGTTCATAACCCCACTCCTTAAGGCCGTATAACCCGCGGCCGACAAGAACAAACTTATTATCCTTAATCAATTCATTGTGGACGGTTTGCGCCAACGCCCCGTCGCCGATCCGTTTCGCAACCTCGGAAAAATGCAACGGTTCGCTTGCTTTCTTCAGCGCCAAATATGCCTTGTCGCGCATTCCCCGCGGAGAAATTTCCGGCCAATCTTTTAATCCGTACATTCCGCTGGGCCCCTTTTTTATTTTTTTAGAAACCGCCAAATAAGCCATCAGGACATTTTGGCTCAAAGCGGCTAACGGTTGATATCCGGACAAGTTGACGGGTTGCCTCTTTTTTTTCAGATCATTTTCGAATTCCGTTATCATTTTCTGGGCTGAATAGAATGATTCCGGTTTCAGCGCCCAAGAGGAATTGTAGTTTTCGCTTTCCGGAAATTTAACGAATTGCTCCCCCAGATTTAAGACAAAATAAACGTGATTTTGAAACTTATCCCCGCCGACAGTTTTTAAAAGCTCTTCTTCCGACCTTAATCCTCCCGTAAGCGCGAGGGCATCGGCAATCGGTTTTACCAGCATCGGATATTCCTTGATTTCCAGCCGCAATTTCATTAAACCGTCGCGTTCGATTTGGCGGACGCGTTCTCTGGTAATCCGATATTCCTTGCCGATCGCTTCCAGGGTTTCTCCTTTTCTGCCGTCCAAACCAAAACGGCGGACGATTACTTCTCTAACCCTCGCCGATAAACCGTTTAAAAGCTTTTGGCAAGTTTTTTGATAATCCAGATTTTGCCGCATAAATGTGATAACGCTTACCTTATTATTTGAACACCTATTTATTATTTTGTCAATGTTGATTTATTCCAGGTCACCAAAAGCGGAGTAGCGATAAATATCGATGAATAACTGCCGGAAATTATCCCGATAACCATTGCCAGGGCGAAGTATTTTAAAGTCTCTCCGCCGAAAAAATAAATGCAAACAAGGGTCAAAATGGCGGCGATATTCGTAGTTATCGAACGGACGATAGTTTGGTTCAGGCTCTCCTCCACCACTTCATAAAAGTTTCTCCCTTTGTTTTTAGGATAGTTCTCGCGGATTCGGTCATAGACGACCACCGTATCGCTGATTGAATAACCGAGGATAGTCAGAAGAGCGGCGACAAACGGGATGGTTATCTCTACGTTGTAGTACTTTCCAAGAACCGCGAAAACGCCCAAGGGAATAATCAGATCGTGAAACAGGGCGATTAAAGCCGTTATCCCGTACTGCCACGGCTTAGCCGGATACGTCAGCTTGCGGAAAGCAATGGCGATATAAAGCATAATTCCCAAAAGCGACAGGACAATTGCCAGTTCCGTTTTTTGCTTCAGCTCTTTGCCGATTAACGGGCCGATTGTTTCAAAACGCTGTTCTTTACTATCCGGCAATGCTTGCAGTATTTTTTGGTGCATCTCATCAGAAAGAGGCGGAAAACGCAACGAAACATTATTATTACTTAACCGGCTGATGGCCATTTCACCGATATTTAAGGGCGCAAGTTTGTTTTCGATTTCGTCGCGGGAATAGCCGCTTTCAGGAACGGAAACTTCCATCACACTGCCGCCGGTAAACTCCATGCCAAACTTCAACCCGTAAGTCAAAATCGCATAAAGGCTCCCGATAACCAAAAGAACCGAGAAGAGATAGTATGCTTTGCGATATTTGAGAAATGATATTTTCATATTGCTGACAGACGGCTATCGGCCGCCCGGTTTTTCCCAAAAAAGAACAGATTCGGAGACCTTTGACCCGACAAACAATTCCATAAAAATTCGCGTTATTATCATCGAGGCAAACAAGCTGCCGAATAAGCCGATAATCAAAGTGACGGCAAACCCTTTGACAAAGCTCGTGCCAAAAGAGAACAGAATCACCGACGTTATTAAGGTAGTCATATTGCTGTCTCTGATTGACGGCCAGGCGCGGTCAAACCCGTCTTTCACCGCCAAAGGATAGCTTTTTTGGGCTTTAATTTCTTCTCTGATGCGGGCAAAGATTAACACGTTGGCATCAACCGCCATCCCAATTGACAAAATAAAACCGGCGATCCCCGCCAAAGTCATCGTTGCCGATATCAGCTTGAAAACCGCCAGGATAATCGCCCCGTAGATAATCAAAGAAATTGCCGCCAGTAGTCCCGGAATCCGGTAAAGAATAAGAACGAAAACCAGAATTCCGATAAATCCGTATAACCCGGCAACCAGCGATTTGTTGAGCGAGGATTGGCCGAGGGTCGGACCAACCATTTCCTGCGACACCAAATTGATCGGCACCGGCAAAGCTCCGGCATTCAATTCGCGGACCATTTTTTGCGCTTCCTGGATGGTAAATTTGCCGGTTATTTGCGCTTTTCCGCCAGATATTTTTTCCTGGACAACCGGCGCCGATAATAGCGATTGGTTTAGGGTAATCGCCACCAGCTTGCCGACGTTTCTTTCGGTTATCGATTCAAACAGTTTTGACCCTTCGTCATTAAACTGGAGGGAGATCTGCGGTTTATTGGTATTGGAATCAAAGGTTACTTCGGCGCGCGTCAGATACTTGCCTGTTAATTCAGTGGCGACAAAATACGGATCTTCCAGGGCGATTTGCCAGTCGGGAATCTTCTGAATTTCTTCAAATGTTTTTCCTTCGATTTCTTTCTGTTTATCCAAGATCAGCTTCGTCTGCTCTTCAGACCGGGGTTCTTTAAATTCCAAAAAAGGGGTTTCGCCGATAATTTTTTTCGCTTCATTAATATCGGTAACCCCGGCGATTTCAACAATTAAGCGATAGTGGCCGTTCGCTTCCTGGGTTTGGATTAACGGTTCCTCGATTCCATAATAATTAACCCGCTTCTCGATAACATCTCTTAGTCCCTGCATCGCCGTCTGATAGTCTTTCTTGTCGATTTTTGAAAGATCGGCTTCGTATACCAGATGCGACCCTCCTTTTAAATCCAAACCAAGGCGAAACGGGACAACCGGAAAATGAGGTAATGTTATTTTTACCCTGCCCTGCGAGACAATTGGTAATTGTTTATTCAGATAATCTATTCCCTTATTGAAATAGTCGGGATAGACAAAAGTAACCGCGACAAACGCTAATATCAGAACCGCGATAATCGTAAATGTGTTTCTTCTTCTAGTCATACCTTGCGATTATATCATCAGTTTGCCATTTTGGCAAACATGTATTTTATCGGCACTTTTCCACAGGGGAATATAAATTTCTCCGCCCCTTAATCACAATGTGACGACATCGAATGTCGTCGCATTGATTTGTTCCTATTCAAGAGTAAATATCCCCACCTTTTCGCTATCCATTTCTTTTAGCCAATCTTCAATATTCTTTTCGTACAACTCACTACCACCGAGAATCTTCAACATGTAATCACGACTTGTAATCGATGGGAAATTCTTAATTCCCAAATAATCCAAGTGACTGCTCCAACGATATTTTTTTAGATAAGTAATCGCTTTCTTTTGGTTATTAATATTGCCGTTTCTCCAGTTAGGAAATACGAAATCTAGTGGATTAAAATGAATATAATACGGCAAATACGAAAGATGTTTTTCTTCAATTACTGGTACCGATCGGTATCGACCCTCAAACAAAGCTCCTTTTCTTTTATATTTTTCATTGAAATATTTTGCGTAGCCCATGTTCAATTTTTTCATAAAACGAGGAATCCCTTCTTTAACCAATGGCGACAATAAAAGATGGTAATGATTTCCCATTAAACAAAATACAAGAATATCCACCAGTAATTGTCTTGGCTTTCTCGATTGTCTTAAGCTTTTTTTGTCATATCCAAATCGATTAATGTGACGACATTCGATGTCGTCACATTGGCTTGATCTGTTGTGGATATAATTATAATAACTGGCGGTATCAACTCTGTTTTCGTCATTAAACTCAAACAAATCATGAGTAAAGCGAAAACGATCTTGGTCGTCAAGAAATATATTTCGTTTATCGACCCCGCGATTAAGAACATGAAAAATCTCCATCATTAGTTAATTATATTATAATTAAAAAATCACAACAACCTCTCGACATTCGACGTCTAGAGATATGCCAAGAGACACCGCAAGGAGACATTCCGGAAATAGGTGCTTTTACTACCTATTTCCGGAGTAACATAAGCCGGAACCGCGTCAAGCTTTGAGTTTCCGGCAACGTCGTTATCTATTGTTAAAATATTTTTCCAGAATAAATTTTGCGTCCGGCGTATAATCAAAATTTTCCCAACTGTCTCTGGACACCCATGTATAATTGACATGTTCTTCGTTTAGACAAACATTGCTTTGACTGCTCTTAGCTAAAAAGAAGATCACCGTTGCTCCAGTTTCTCCATATGTATACGATCCGACAACATTACCAACATCTAGATCAAGACCTGTTTCTTCGAATAACTCTCTTCTTGCGGCTTCCTTTTGGGTTTCCTCTTTCTCGTTCTTTCCTCCGGACAGAGACCACATCGATTCGTGAAAATGAGTAAGCAGGTTTCTTTGGACAATTAAAACCTTGTCGCTAAATACAACAATTATCCGGCTTATTAGTAGTGGTTTTTCTTTTGTTCAGCGCTTTCCTCAACCTCTTTTCTCGTTTTTTCTGGACTATCTATGAATAATCTTTGAGTTACGAGATTAAACCTCTTCGACCTCCACTAATTTCTGATTAAGAATGGTGTTGTTTTCTCCAAAGAGAAATCTACCTTTAAATTTTTTCCCGGACAACAGCAACGGAAACCAGTATTTATCATCCGGCCACATATTGTCGAATGGTATTTTGTCATAATCGAACCACTGGGGCCTCATTTCTTCGGTTTCTACCGGTTCCCCAATAAAATTTTCCAGTTTGAATATATGAACTTCATAGATTTCTTGACTGCCTTCGGTTTCAAAATTAATCACCCCGACCTTCTCAATCCGATTAGCGTTAATCCCCGACTCTTCAAGTAATTCTCTCTTAGCCGCTTCTTCTATTGCTTCTCCACTATGCAGTTTCCCGCCATAGCCATTCCATTTCCCCGCGGCAAAACCGCGCTTTTTCATTCCCAGCGAAATTTTTGAATCTCTGATTAAGACACACAAGGTTAATGGTATTATCGTTTGTTTCATTCTTTCGTCGTGGACGATATCCGATATCTTTCAGCTTAAATTAAAGATTGAAAGTATGCTGATAATTCCTTGCTTGATTTCACGTGATTTGCAGAATCATAGAGAAATGTATTCCAGCCAAAATCATTCGCGGCGTCAATATTTTTTTGATTATTATCAACGAATAAAATTTCTTTACTCTTAAAACCGCTTCTTTCTTCAGCCAATTCGAAGATCTTGATATCCGGTTTCTGTAGGCCAACTGTCGTCGAGTCAATCACAACGTCCCAATTAACCGGAGGTAATAATCCCCTCTTCGTAATTTCGTCAAACATTTCGACATACATATTAGTAAGCAGTCCGATACCGTATTTTTTACGAACTTCGGCAACTATGG
>CAZUEG010000010.1:0-743 GCA_964619495.1 uncultured Candidatus Saccharibacteria bacterium
TGTTTGGTCAGTGAAATTAGCCCGCTGGTTGGTTGTCAAAGAAACCGGGGTCCAAATGAAGTTCGGAGACGGATAAGCATGAATCGGGGTCGCAAAACTATTGCCGTTTATCCATAACGATCCCTGATGTTCGTCATCCCAGACCATTAACCGCCAATAATATGTTTGGTTATATGCCAGATACCCTTGGGTGATCGCATACGAGTTCGATGGTGAACCGATTATCCCCGTATCAATTTCGGGAGATCCGAAACCGCTATTGTTATCAACCTGAATCTGGTATGCGGTTTGGTTGCCGCCATCGGGGTCGCTGAATTGCCAGCTAAGGAACGCCGATGGGCCGACTTGGCAATAATCCGGTTGGGTCGCCGTTAAATTACTTGCCGTTGGCGGAAACAGCCGGACATCGAAAAGGACATTTACTGATTTATTATTATCTATCGTTACTACGCATTGATCAAAGTGACCAGGAACGGGAACACAATTAGCTGACCAACTATTAAACACCGAAGAAGCATCAGGTACGGCTGTTAGAGTAACTGGCGTCCCTTCGTTATATCTTTCATCGCAATCGGTTCCGCAAGAAATACCTGCCGGACTGGAAGATACCGTTCCGTTTCCGGCGCCGGTTCTTGTTACATTAAGGTTGTAAGTGACTACCGGTGGAACGTTAACGTTAATGCCTGCGGTGTCGGTAGCCGGCGACCCGTCGCCTCTTTGGACTCTTACCGAAGCGGTGTAAC
>CAZUEG010000010.1:843-11193 GCA_964619495.1 uncultured Candidatus Saccharibacteria bacterium
TCTACCCCTAGAGTATAAGCAACGGAAGTGGCGGTCATTGTGTCGGTGGCTGTTGATCCGTGCTGGTCGGTAACAGTTAAGGTGCAGGTGTAACTGGTATTACTGTCTACTAAAGGAGCGGTCCAGTTGGGCTGGCAGATATTGGCATTAGATAACGATCCGCCGGTGCACGACCATCCGCATGTGAATGTGTCACCGTTGGGATCGGATCCTGATCCTTCAAGAGCGGTTGCCGTTCCTTCGTTGGTTGACTTGTTCGGCCCCGCTTCGGCAACGGGAGGATTTTGGATATGGCTGAAGGTGGCGGTAACCGCCCGGTTTTGAGTCATCGAGACGGCGCAAGTTCCTGTTCCTGAACAAGCTCCCGACCAGCCGCTGAAGGATGATGTGCCATCAGAGGTGGCGGTTAGAACTACGCTTGTTCCGTCGGCGTAACCGGCGGAACAGGTGGCTCCGCAGGTAATTCCTCCGGGGTTACTGGTAATGGTGCCGTTACCGGTACCGGCTTTGGTGACGGTTAAGGTGTAACTGGCAACACCAACGGCGATTGATGCCGTGTCGGTAGCCGGCGACCCGTCGCCTCTTTGGACTCTTACCGAAGCGGTGTAACTGCCGCTCGTCGGGTAACTGCAGAAGTTGGTTTGTTCTTTGGGATTAGTGTTTGTCGCTGCCAGCTCCGTCCAGCTGTCCGTGTCTTTGCATTTAAACTGGTAAATGATTGTTCCTACCGCCGTGCCGGAAACCCAAGCTTTAAGGTCAACATTGTTTAGCGGAGCAGTTCCCGTTAAGCTGTCTAGCCAGGTAGAGGAGTCGGTCGCTACCTTAAGGTCTACCCCTAGAGTATAAGCAACGGAAGTGGCGGTCATTGTGTCGGTGGCTGTTGCTCCGTGCTGGTCGGTAACAGTAAGAGTGCAGGTGTAACTGGTATTACTGTCTACTAAAGGCGCGGTCCAGTTGGGCTGGCAGATATTACTGGCGCTTAAAGATCCTCCATTACACGACCATCCACATGTAAATGTATCGTTATCGGGATCGGAACCGCTTCCGCTTAACTGGACGCTTCCTCCCTCGGTGGCCGATTTATTATCCCCGGCTTCAGCAACAGGAGGCCTGTTAATATGGCTGAATTCGGCATTTACTGTCCTATCAATGTTCATCGTTAAAGAACACGTCCCCGTTCCCGTACAAGCACCAGTCCAACCAACAAAAGACGACGTGCCATCGGGGGCGGCAGTTAATACAACCGTACTGTCTTTGCTAAATGGGTAAGTGCAGGTTGAGCCGCAACTAATTCCCACAGGATTGGATGTTACCGTTCCGGCTCCTGAACCCGATTTTGTAACAGTTGCTTGCTTTGATGTATTAAATGTTACCGTGACGGCCGTATCGGCGGTGATAGTCATTGAGCAAGAAGTGCCGGTTCCTGAACATCCGCCTCCTGACCAACCGGCGATAGACGATCCGGCATCCGGTGCCGCTGTAAGCACGATGGCCGAGTTATAATCAAACTGGCTCGAACATGTGGAACCGCAGCTGATGCCGGGGGTAATATTACTCGTTACCGTTCCCGTACCGGTTCCATTTTTTGAAACCGAAAGTGTCGGACAGAAGACTACCATCGAGTTACCCCACGAAGGAAGCGACTGATTGGTCGATACTGCTTTGCCCCATACGCAATTCGGAGGGCTAAGTTGGGTACAAATTGCCGGTGGGTTACTCCTTTCACACATATTGCCATTCAACTTGCAGGTACTGGCATTACCGGGAACAAATGTTCCGTCACGGTTACATACATCCACGCATGACGCCTCAATCGCTCCCCGATGGCCGCTTACCCATACGGTACAAACATCGCCGTCATAATACCAATAACTTGACCTGCAACCTATCGTACCGCAAACCCGGGCAGGCAGAGTATAAGTATACGTATAGGGGTTAGGATCAGATCTGGCTATGTATCTTAGGGTTAAGGGGTTGCCGTAGTCCCAATCGTCGAGAAGGCTGGATATCACCCCCCTCGGCAAGGTGCCCATTTCCACTGCGCCCCCGCTGTACCAGTCCACCAACTTGACAGAGAGTAATCTTGTTGTTTGATTATAATCCATCAGGCACTTTGCTTGCATGTCCGGATTAATCCGACTATCCGGACATTCGTCGCTTCCGTGGGCGCTTAACATCAGCGAAAATAAAGCGACAACGACACCGATTACGAATATTATCGAGTTGCGGTAGATGTTCTTCATATTCGTTTAATCGCGAATTAATAATTTTTAATTTTAAATTTCAAATTTTCCCTTGGCGATTAATCACAGCAACCCAAACCCTTTCAGCGTGTTTTCGTAAGCGTCGAGAGTTCTGCGAGCGGTTTCGTAAGTCAGGTGATAATCCGGATCGTGAATAATATTATTTCTGATTTTATGCGCCTCGTTGATTTCATCGACGTTGGCGATAATATCCGGAGTTATCTGCTTTAACCGGTCCCCTACCGTTTCTCCTTGGAATCCCTGCGTTTTTAGGGTTTTATCAAGAATATCATCAGCCTCAATCAGCGCTAATTTAAACTCCGATTCGATATTTGTATTTAACCGGCCGATTATTTTTAGCCAGATTTTGGTGATCTTCTGCGTTATCGTCGGGCTGTATTGGGAATATGCGGCAAACTCGTCTTTGATGCGAAACTGCGTCCACGAAACCCGAGGTATTAATAAGACGATTGCCGTTAGGGCAAAAGCGGAAAAACCGATGAATAAAAACTTCACCACTAAATATGTCGTGGGAGAAAGAAATCGCATATAAATCAGGTCGGTAAAAGACAAGTCCATTGAGCTACTATACCACAAATTGTTTTTGGCAATCAATCGGCAATAATCGGCATTTTAGCGCATTGCCTATTTGCCCAAAAAAAGTTAGAATGCCGTATTCGCCGTTAATATCATATCTGCTTTTTATCGTTTGTTGTTATGGAAAATAGCACAGGAAAAGAGAAACTAATGACACTAAAAGACGCGAAGGAGCGCATTGACCAAGCGGTAACCATAAAGGGGTGGGTTTTTAATAAAAGATCCAGCGGATCGGTGATTTTTCTTCAGGTCCGCGACGGCAGCGGTTTTATCCAGGCGGTTATGTCCAAAAATTCCGTCAGTAACGATGAATTCAATATCGCCGATAATATTTCTCTCGAAAGCGCGATTATTCTTTCCGGAATCATTAAGGAAGATAAGCGATCTCCCTATGGATTCGAGATTCAGGCAAGCAGTTTAAAGCAAATTTCTTCAGGAGAGGGGTTTCCGATAAGCCAGAAGGCGCACACTGCCGATTTCCTTCTATCCAACCGCCATTTGTGGTTAAGAAGCCGCCGGCAATGGGCGATACTAAAAATCAGAAACCGGATTATTAACGCGATTAACGGATATTTGCAGGATAATAATTACATCCGCATTGATTCCCCGATTATTTCTCCTTCGGCATGCGAAGGGACGACAACTCTGTTTTCCATCGACTATTTCGGCAAACCGGCATATTTGTCGCAGTCGGGACAGTTATATCTTGAGGCGGCGATATATTCCGTGGGAAAATGCTACGATTTTGGGCCGGTTTTCCGTGCGGAAAAATCAAAAACCAAACGCCATCTGGTCGAGTTTTGGATGATGGACGCCGAGGCGGCATTCACTGATTTTAATGGCATCCTTACTGTTGAAGAGGAAATAATCCGTTATATTATCCAAGCAGTCCTGAAAGATTGCGCCAATGAGTTATCAATCATTAACCGCGACATAAAACCGCTCGAAAATATTACTCTTCCCTTTCCCCGCTTAAGATACGAAGAAGTGGTAAGAAAACTTGGCGAACTTGGTTCAGATATCAAGTTTGGCGAAGATCTTGGCAATGATGATGAAACGATTTTAATGAGTCACTACGACCAGCCGCTTTTCATTACCAATTTTCCATCGGCTTTCAAGGCATTTTACTTCAAACGAGAACCGGGAAACGAAAATGCGACAATGTCGGCCGATATGTTGGCTCCCGAGGGCTATGGAGAGATTATCGGCGGCGGAGAAAGAGAGCCCGATTACGACGTTATTTTAAAAAGAATTAAAGAGCATAATTACAATATTAATGATTATTCCTGGTATCTTGATTTAAGAAAATACGGTTCGGTCCCCCATTCCGGATTTGGTTTGGGCTTGGAAAGAATTGTCGCCTGGATATGCAAATTAAATCATGTCCGCGAATCAATTCCTTTTCCCCGCTTATTATCCCGCTTTAGTCCGTAATAATTCTTATGTCCGACAAGCTATCCGAAGATAAGGTAAAATATATCGCCCGGCTGGCAAGAATTAAAATTTCTGACGAAGAGGCGACGGTTTTCAAAAATCAAATGTCCTCAATTTTGGATTTTGTAAGCAGTCTGAACTCGATTGATACCTCTAACATTGAAACGTTAAGCCGAACAACCGAGCTGGTCAACGTTTTTCGCGAAGACGAAATAAAGCCAAGTCTGACAAAGGAAGAAGCATTATTAAATGCGCCAAATCGTTACCAAAATTATTTTAAAACAAAGCCCGTTCTCGGGGAAAAATAACGGCATGGATATAATTGAACCGATGGCGATGACTATTAAAGAAGCGGCTAATGGCTTGAAAAACAAGTTGTTTTCTTGTGAGGAATTGGTTCGGGCCTCTCTAGGCCAAATAAATAAATTTGATAAACAAATCAACGCTTTTGTCGCCGTTTGTGAAAAAGAAGCAATCCGAGAAGCGAAGGAAATTGACATCAAAATAAGTAAGAGGGAAATTCTCGGACCGTTGGCGGGAATTCCATTTTCTGCTAAAGATGTATTTTGTACTAAGGGAATCAGGACAACCGCTTGCTCTAACATCCTAAATAATTTTATCCCGCCCTACGACGCAACGGCAATCAAGCGGTTAAAAGATGCCGGGGCAATCCTTATCGGCAAGACCAATCACGATGCGTTCGGTTTTGGTTCATCAACAGAGAACTCTGATTTTCAAGTTACGAAAAACCCCTGGAATCAAAATAAGGTAGCCGGCGGTTCATCGGGCGGTTCGGCGGCCGCTGTCAGCGCCGGGATGGGTTTATTCTCAATTGCCGAAGATACCGGCGGTTCTATCCGCCAGCCGGCTTGTTTTTGCGGAGTAAGTGGCATCAAGGTGACATATGGCAGAGTCTCGCGTTACGGGGTCATCGCTTACGGATCTTCTCTTGACACGATCGGAGTTATTGCAAAAACAATCGACGACACCGCCGCCGTTCTTAATATTATTGCCGGCAAAGACCCGTACGACGCGACAACCCTTAACGAAGCGCCAGCCGACTATTTAGAGCACATCGATAACGGAATTGCTGATTTGGTAATCGGAATCCCCGAAGAGTATTTTATTTCGGGAATGGATAAGGAAATGGAAACTGCCATCAAAGAAGCGATCAAAGAATTTGAACGGCTGGGTGCCAAAATTAAACCTATTTCCCTGCCCTATACCAAATATGCTATTCCTGCTTATTATTTGTCGGGAATCAGCGAAGTCAGCGCCAACCTAGCGCGCTATGACGGAATCCGCTTCGGTTTTTCCGACAGCGAAGCCAAGACAATCGAAGAAGTTTATCAGTTATCGCGAGCTAAAGGTTTTGGTCCGGAAGTGAAACGGCGGATTATACTGGGAACCTATGCCCTATCGGCCGGATACTACGACGCTTATTATAAAAAAGCCCAGCAGATAAGAAAATTAATTAAAAACGATTTCGAAAAAGCGTTTTCTGAAGTAAATATAATCGCCGCGCCGGTTTCTCCGTTTCCGGCTTTTAATATTGGTGAAAAAACCGATGACCCGTTAAAAATGTGGCTGGCGGATATCTTTACCGTTACTGCTAACCCGGCAGGGATTCCGGCATTGGCAATTCCTTGCGGTTTTTCTGAAGATGACTTGCCTCTGGGAATGCAACTAATCGGGCCTTTATTATCTGAACAACTGCTTTTTAGGGCGGGCTATTCTTATCAGATGGCTACCAACTGGAACAAGAATAAACCAAAATTATGAAATATCAATCTAAATGTTCAACCCACGAGGTTGAACATAGTTGAACATGGAGACTAACAAGGTTTAATGTTCAACCTACGAGGTTGAATATAGAGATTGAACAGTCTAATAATATGAGTAAATATCAATCTGTTATCGGACTTGAGGTTCATATTGAACTGATGACTAAGAGCAAGATGTTTTGCGGCTGCGATAGTAATCATTTTGGCGCCGAACCCAATACCCATACTTGTCCTGTTTGTTTAGCGCTTCCCGGAGCTTTACCCGTCCCCAATAAAAAAGCAATCGAGTGGACAATAATGTTGGGTTTGGCGTTAAATTGCCAAGTTAGTCGAGAATCGAAATTCGACCGGAAAAATTACTTTTATCCCGACCTTCCCAAGGGTTATCAAATATCGCAGTATGACCAGCCGCTTTGTAAAA
Source organism: uncultured Candidatus Saccharibacteria bacterium (assembly GCA_964619495.1). GTDB lineage: Bacteria > Patescibacteriota > Minisyncoccia > Minisyncoccales > GWA2-46-15 > CAZUEG01. The sequence goes on from CAZUEG010000010.1 coordinate 7,323, forward strand.
ACGGAGAAATAACATTAAGCAATGGAAAAAAGATCCGTATTCGCCGTGTCCATATTGAAGAAGATACGGGGAAATTAATTCATACGGTTATTGAAAACGAGAAAGCAACCTTAGTTGATTTTAACCGCAGCGGCGTTCCCCTTGCGGAAATCGTTACCGAGCCGGATTTTAACAACTCTGACGAAGTTGATGAATACTTGAAAATGCTCCAACGGATAATCCGCTATTTGAAAATATCCAATGCCGACATGGAAAAAGGCAGTATGCGCCTTGAGCCTTCAATTTCGCTAAGACCCGAAGGGCAAACGGCGTTAGCGGATTATCGCGTTGAGATAAAAAACATCAATTCATTCCGTTTCGTTAAAAAAGCAATCGAGTTCGAAATAAAGCGCCAGGCCGAATTGTTAGAAAAAGGAGAAACGCCGAGGCAAGAAACCCGCGGCTGGAGCGAAGCAAAGGGGATAACCGTTTTACAAAGAGAAAAAGAAGAAGCTCACGATTATCGCTATTTCCCGGAACCGGATATTCCGCCGATGGCTTTTTCTGAAAATACGATCTTGGAAATAAAAGAACAGTTGCCGGAGTTGCCGGAAATTAAAATGGCAAGATTTGTTGATCAGTACCGCCTTTCTTCGTACCAAGCCAATTTACTTACCGAAGAAATGGAATTGGCGGATTATTTTGAATCGGCTATTAAGTCGGCTGCCGATACCAGCCCCTCGCAAATCGCCAATTGGATGATTAACGACAAGCCGGATATTGGCGTAACAGACGGAAAAAGTTTTGTTGACGCCAAATTATTATCACAGCAAAAAGTTGCGATCGATGAAACTAAACTAGACGAAGTTATCGGACAAATTATCAGTGAAAACCAAGACGCTGTTACTTCTTATCATAAAGGGAAAACAAGCGTCATCGGTTTTTTAATCGGTCAAGTTGTAAAACTTACCGATCCCCAAATCGACCGCCGGCTGGTGACCGCGAAGCTTCTTGAAAAATTACGCATTTAAACAGAAGGGCAATCCAAACAAAAAAATTCCCCCTTGGGAGTATTTTTTTTAGACTATTGCTTAGCGGTTTTTTTTGCTTCTAACACCGCTACTCTTTTTTCTAAAATAGCAAATTCGTCCCAACTGACCTTCTTTTTGAGTTCGTATTTGATGGATTCCACGTCAACTTTTATTACACCGATCGTCTCTTCTATTCCGTCCAGTCTACCATCAATGCTTTCTAATTTGCCTTCAACACTATCCAGTCGGTCTTTTACCCCTTCTATCTGTTCCGCATTATCGGCTATCTGCTCCGTGTTATTGGCTATCTGTTCTGTATTGCCGACTATCTGCTCCGTGTTATTGGCCACTTGTTCTGCTAACATGTCAATCTTACCTTCCAGACCCTCCGCCACGACATCAAAATGCCGAATTACTTCATCCTTAAATTCTTTTAGTTCGCTTTTAGGGCTGACTTTTTTGACCATAATTTTATGATTTGATTTTATCAAACATAATTACAATGTCAAACCCCTTGCGCTGGTCCATATGATATCCTCCACTTAGAGGTATTGAAAAAAACCATGAAAGGAAGATATGCTGGCAGGCATATGACGATATATGACCACATCTTGCCTGGCATTGCCAGCTTGGCTAACTGGGCCGCCAGGGTAGGCAACATTTTCAGGCAACCCCGTAGGTTGCCCAGAGATACTAGAGACAAACAGGCAACCCCGTAGGTTGCCTGTTTAAGGACGATACTATGTTTCAAAACTGCAAATCTAAGATTTTTCGCAAAGCGAATCAAACTGGAAACTGATTATTGAGGAGCTTCCAAGTCTTCGGATTCGATCAATACTTCGCTTAGTTCGTCGAGATGTTCCAAAACAATCCCCGCTCCCCTTACTACCGCCGTCAACGGATCGTCAACGATGTGCACGGGAATCCTTGTTTCTTTTTCGATTACCGTATCCAGGCCCTTTAATAGCGATCCCCCGCCCGAAAGAAAGATTCCCCTCGTCATTACGTCTGCCAAAAGCTCCGGCGGGGTTGCCTCGACGGTCGATTTAATCGCCATTACTATTTGCCGGACTGATTTTTCAATCGCCCGACGGATATCTTCATCGGATACAATTATCTCTTCCGGCAATCCGGTAATCAGGTTTCTTCCGCGCATCGGCATCTCCTTTTTCTCTTTTAACGGAGCAACTGATCCGATGTTTATCTTAATATCTTCAGCAGTCCGCTCGCCGATCAGCAGTTTATATTCCTCTTGAGCAAATTTGATAATGTCTTCGTTTAGTCTGTCGCCGGCGGTTCTTAAGCTCTTAGACACGACGATCCCCCCCAGAGAAATGACCGCCACCTCGGCAGTTCCTCCGCCGATATCAACAATAAAATTGCCGCCGGCATCCTGAACCGGAAGCTGGGCGCCAATTGCCGCCGCCATCGGTTCCTCGATTAAAAACACCGCCCGCGCCCCGGCATTCTTCGCCGCATCCTGAACGGCTCTTCTTTCGACATCGGTTACCCCGCAGGGAATGCCGATAATCACCCGCGGACGCAGCCCTAAAAAGAATCTTCGGTGGCTTGATTTCTCGATAAAGTAACGGAGCATTTGTTCGGTAACATCGAAATCGGAAACAACCCCGGAAACCAATGGCCGGGTGGCGATAATGTGCGCCGGCGTCCGCCCCACCATTTTTTTTGCCTCATCGCCGATGGCGAGAATCTGGCCGGTTTTCTGGTTTACCGCCACAACTGAAGGTTCGCAAATGACAACTCCCCGGCCTCTTAAATAAACCAAAGAATTTGCCGTCCCCAGATCAATGGCAATGTCTTCGGAAAATAATTTTAAAATCCCGTCCCACGGTTTAAACATGGATTTCTTTCTTTATGAACGCCGGTAATTCGCCTATTTTTATAAGCTTTGAATCGCTATTATCGCGGCGCTTTATTTCGACAGAGTCCTCTTTTAAGCTTTTTTCGCTGACGACAAACCGCCAGGGGATGCCGATTAAGTCGGCTTCGGCAAATTTTTCGCCGGCGGATTTATCACGGTCATCATACAACACTTCGATATTTTGTTTTAACAAGTTGCTATACACGATGTCGCTGACTTTTTTAACTTCGTCATTATCGCCGATATTAAGAAGGTGAACCAGAAACGGCGCTACTGAATCGGGCCAGATAATTCCTTTATCGTCGTGGAAGATTTCCACGATCGTCCCGATTTGCCGGCTTAAACCGATACCGTAACAACCCATTTCCACCAAGTGGCTTTTTTGTTGATTATCGGTATAGGATAGATTGAACGGAGCGGAATATTTGGTCCTCAACTTGAATATATTACCGACCTCGACGGCTTTTTCTATTCGGAATTTATTTCCGCCGCAATTTAAACAATCCGGCGCTTCGCTTTTAATTTCGTCGTTAATCGCCTGTCCGCAATTTTCACAGATATGGATCGTATCCTCGCCGGCCTCGGTTACTGTTTGAAACTCGTGGGAATATTTAGAAAATGTTCCACCGGAAGCATAGGTAATGTATGTTCTGTCGCCGATTCCCGTTCTTTTAAATATTTTCTCGTAACCGGCTTTGACTCTTTCGTAATAATCATTTAAATCGTTTTCGTCGGCATGAAATGAATACAAATCTTTCATTAAAAATTCGCGCCCCCTTAAAAGCCCCGATTTTGCCCGCTTTTCCTTGCGAAACTTATTTTGAATCTGAAAAAGATATATCGGCAGATCGTGATAACTTTTGACATAACCCTGAACCAGAGGAACAACTATTTCCTCGTGAGTGGGCCCTAAGGCGAATTCCCGTTCGCCTTCTTTAACCTTAAAGATATCCTCATATGAATCCCAGCGGCCGGTTTT